>NZ_JAENDM010000047.1:0-31129 GCF_019375075.1 Escherichia sp. XD33 | reverse complement strand
TTCGTAATGAATTACGTGTTCACTCTTGAGACTTGGTATTCATTTATCGTCTTGCGACGTTAAGAATCCGTATCTTCGAGTGCCCACACAGATTGTCTGATAAATTGTTAAAGAGCAGTTGCGACGCGCTTTAGCGCACTGTCGCGAGGTGGCGTATATTACGCTTTCCTCTTTCAGAGTCAACCCTGAATTTCAGGATTTTTCTCTTCAACCGAACCGGCTGTTTGTGTGAAGTGATTCACATCCGCCGTGTCGATGGAGGCGCATTATAGGGAGTTCTCCGCAGGCCGCAATAGAAAAATTGCAGAAAAATGACTGACTGCTGCATTCCCCAGCAAAAGCCCGCTTTATACCTTTTTACGCACAGAGTTATCCACAATCATCAATGTAATTTCTGTATTTTGCCCACGGTAACCACAGTCAAAATTGTGATCACCATTGAAAGAGAAAAATTCGCGAGCGTTGCGCAAACGTTTTCGTTACAATGCGGGCGAAAAATAAGGATGCCCCGTTAGGGGCGTTAGCTGAGTTTTTCGCGAAAAATTCAGCTAACGCTCTCTGTAATAGTCAAATCCAGGGGATTTACCATGCAACAACGTCGTCCAGTCCGCCGCGCTCTGCTCAGTGTTTCTGACAAAGCCGGTATCGTCGAATTCGCCCAGGCACTTTCCGCACGCGGTGTGGAGCTGCTGTCTACAGGGGGCACTGCCCGTCTGTTAGCAGAAAAAGGTCTGCCGGTAACCGAAGTTTCCGATTACACCGGTTTCCCGGAGATGATGGATGGACGCGTGAAGACCCTGCATCCGAAAGTACATGGTGGCATTCTGGGCCGTCGCGGCCAGGACGATGCCATTATGGAAGAACATCAGATCCAGCCTATCGATATGGTGGTTGTTAACCTGTATCCGTTCGCCCAGACCGTGGCCCGTGAAGGTTGCTCGCTGGAAGATGCGGTTGAGAACATCGATATCGGCGGCCCAACGATGGTGCGCTCCGCCGCCAAGAACCATAAAGATGTCGCAATCGTGGTGAAGAGCAGCGACTATGACGCCATTATTAAAGAGATGGATGACAACGAAGGATCGCTGACGCTTGCAACCCGTTTCGACCTCGCCATCAAAGCCTTCGAACACACTGCCGCCTACGACAGCATGATTGCCAACTACTTCGGCAGCATGGTTCCGGCTTACCACGGTGAAAGCAAAGAAGCCGCCGGTCGCTTCCCACGCACGCTGAACCTGAACTTCATTAAGAAGCTGGATATGCGTTACGGCGAGAACAGCCACCAGCAGGCTGCCTTCTATATAGAAGAGAATGTGAAAGAAGCCTCCGTTGCTACCGCAACCCAGGTTCAGGGTAAAGCCCTCTCTTATAACAACATCGCCGATACCGATGCGGCGCTGGAGTGCGTGAAAGAGTTCGCCGAGCCGGCATGTGTGATTGTGAAGCACGCCAACCCTTGCGGCGTGGCTATCGGCAATTCCATTCTTGATGCTTACGATCGCGCGTACAAAACCGACCCAACCTCCGCATTCGGCGGCATCATTGCCTTTAACCGCGAGCTGGATGCGGAAACCGCACAGGCCATCATTTCTCGTCAGTTTGTCGAAGTGATTATTGCGCCGTCCGCCAGCGAAGAAGCCCTGAAAATCACCGCCGCCAAACAGAACGTACGCGTTCTGACCTGCGGTCAGTGGGGCGAGCGTGTTCCGGGCCTCGATTTCAAACGCGTGAACGGCGGTCTGCTGGTTCAGGATCGTGACCTGGGGATGGTCGGTGCGGAAGAACTGCGCGTGGTGACCAAACGTCAGCCGAGCGAACAGGAACTGCGTGATGCGCTGTTCTGCTGGAAGGTGGCGAAGTTTGTGAAATCCAACGCTATCGTCTATGCCAAAAACAATATGACTATCGGCATTGGCGCGGGCCAGATGAGCCGCGTGTACTCCGCAAAAATCGCCGGTATTAAAGCGGCCGATGAAGGCCTGGAAGTGAAAGGTTCCTCGATGGCTTCTGACGCGTTCTTCCCGTTCCGCGACGGTATTGATGCCGCCGCCGCTGCGGGCGTGACCTGCGTAATCCAGCCTGGCGGTTCTATCCGTGATGACGAAGTGATTGCCGCCGCCGACGAGCACGGTATTGCGATGCTCTTCACCGACATGCGCCACTTCCGCCATTAATGGAGCAATAGATGAAAGTATTAGTGATTGGTAACGGCGGGCGCGAGCACGCGCTGGCCTGGAAAGCGGCCCAGTCGCCGCTGGTTGAGACTGTTTTTGTTGCTCCGGGTAATGCAGGCACTGCACTGGAACCCGCGCTGCAAAACGTTGCTATTGGCGTGACCGATATCCCGGCGCTGTTGGATTTCGCACAAAACGAAAAGATTGATCTGACCATCGTCGGCCCGGAAGCGCCGCTGGTGAAAGGCGTGGTCGATACCTTCCGCGCCGCCGGGCTGAAAATCTTCGGCCCAACCGCAGGTGCGGCCCAACTGGAAGGCTCAAAAGCGTTTACCAAAGATTTCCTGGCCCGCCATAAGATCCCTACGGCGGAATACCAGAACTTCACCGAGGTAGAACCTGCGCTGGCGTATCTGCGTGAGAAAGGCGCGCCAATCGTCATTAAAGCGGACGGTCTGGCTGCCGGGAAAGGCGTTATCGTGGCGATGACGCTGGAAGAAGCGGAAGCGGCTGTTCACGATATGCTGGCGGGCAACGCTTTTGGCGACGCGGGTCATCGCATCGTTATCGAAGAGTTCCTCGATGGCGAAGAAGCGAGCTTTATCGTGATGGTGGACGGCGAGCATGTGCTGCCGATGGCTACCAGCCAGGATCACAAACGCGTAGGCGATAAAGATACCGGACCAAACACCGGCGGGATGGGCGCTTACTCCCCCGCGCCGGTAGTAACCGATGACGTTCATCAGCGCACCATGGAACGTATTATCTGGCCAACCGTGAAAGGCATGGCGGCGGAAGGCAACACCTACACCGGTTTTCTCTACGCGGGCCTGATGATCGACAAACAGGGCAATCCGAAGGTTATTGAATTTAACTGCCGCTTTGGCGATCCGGAAACCCAGCCGATTATGCTGCGCATGAAGTCCGATCTGGTTGAGCTCTGCCTGGCGGCCTGTGAAAGCAAACTGGACGAGAAAACGTCCGAGTGGGATGAACGCGCTTCTCTCGGCGTGGTGATGGCTGCGGGTGGATATCCGGGTGATTACCGCACCGGTGACGTGATCCACGGCCTGCCGCTGGAAGAAGTGGCAGGCGGCAAAGTGTTCCACGCGGGCACAAAACTGGCGGATGACGAGCAGGTAGTGACCAACGGCGGGCGCGTACTGTGCGTCACCGCGCTGGGTCATACCGTGGCAGAAGCGCAGAAACGCGCCTATGCCTTAATGACCGATATCCACTGGGACGACTGCTTCTGCCGGAAAGATATCGGCTGGCGCGCTATCGAACGCGAGCAGAACTAACGCGACAGTTTTGCCAATAGCGTTTTGCGCGTGATCCCTAACTGACGGGCGGCTTCGGTTTTGTTGCCGCCCGTTTTCTCCAGCGCCGCCAGAATCACCTCTTTTTCCACTTCCACCAACGGCTGAATATCCTGACTTTGTCCCAGCGGGATCGGCGTACTGGCAATCGCCAGCGGCAGCTCGCGTTCGGAAATATATTCCCCGGTCAGCAGCACCACTGCCCGTTCCACCGCGTTTTCCAGCTCACGAATATTTCCCGGCCAGTCGTAATGAATCAACAGATCCATCGCCTGGGGCGTAAAACCTTTTACCGCCTTGCGATTACGCTCGGCAAAGCGCTGCAGAAAATGGCCAGCCAGCAGAGGGATATCTTCCCGCCGTTGCCGCAGCGATGGTACTTCAATCGCCACCACATTCAGGCGATAGTAGAGATCCTGGCGAAAACGCCCGGCATTCACCTCTGCGGCAAGATCGCGATGGGTCGCCGCAATCAGCCGGACATCAACCGAGATAATCTGGTTGCTACCGACACGCTGAACTTCGCGCTCCTGAATCGCACGCAGCAGACGCACCTGCATCATCGGCGAGATATCGCCAATTTCATCGAGAAACAGCGTGCCGCCGTCCGCCTCAACAAAGCGCCCTTCCCGGCGTTTATCGGCTCCAGTAAACGCCCCTTTTTCGTGACCGAACAATTCAGATTCCAGCAAGGATTCGTTGAGTGCCGCACAGTTGAGCGTTACCAGCGGTTTTTCGCTACGTGCGCTACTGGCGTGAATCGCCCTGGCGACCAGCTCTTTACCGGTGCCGGAATCGCCGTGGATCAGTACCGTGGCTTCCGATGGCGCGACGAGGGCGATTTCACTGAGCAGGTGTTGCATCGCCGGGCTTTTACCGACCATACCGAACTGGCTGGCAGTCACCGCAGGTGTTTCAGCATCAATACTGTGCGTATGCGCGAGCGCTTTTTCCAGCGTCGCCTGTAGGTTATCGAAATCCAGCGGCTTGATGAGATAATCCAGCGCCCCAGTTTTCAGTGCCTCTACCGCCGTCTCGACGCTGGAGTACGCAGTCATAATCAGCACCGGAATTGCCGGGTTTAACGCTTTGATCTCTTTCAGCGTGGCGATGCCGTCCATCTCCGCCATTCGCACATCGCAAAGCACAAGATCAAAAACCTGTTCCCGCACCTGCTCCAACGCCTGTCGCCCGCTGTTCGCCAGCGCGACGTTATAGCCCCAGCCGCGCAGTAAAGCCTGCAAAATAGTGCAGTGGCTAATGTCATCATCCACCACCAGAATATCGATATTATCGTGCGTCATCCTTGTGGGTCCTTACGCGTAATATTGACCGGAAGCCAGAGGGTGAACGTTGAGCCTTTTCCCTCCTGGCTTGCGACCTGAATTGTACCACCGTGTTGTTCAACAATATTATGCACGACCGCCAGCCCCAATCCGGTGCCTTCGGCTTTAGTGGTGAAGTACGGAGTGAAGATGGCATCAAGCTGATCTGCCGCAATTCCCTTACCGCTGTCGGTAACGCTGATTTTCACGCCCGCGCCGCTTTCGCTGGCCGTCACGCTAATCACGCCATGCTGACCAATCGCCTGAATAGCATTGAGATAGAGATTCAACAGGACCTGAGTCAGCCTGTCCGGGTCGGCCTGAATTTCCGGTAATGTGTCGTTGGCGGTAAAGCGTAACTGGATCTCCCGGCTGTTTGCATCCTGACTTACCAGCTGTAATGAGTGGTTAATCAGCGTGTTGAGATCCACCGCCTGCAAAGCCAGATGCGTTGGCTTAACCAGTTCCAGCAACTCGCTTACCACGCGGTTTAAACGGTCGGCCTCTTTCGCCATCACCTGCGCCAGTTGATGCGCTTCTCCCCCTGCAGGCGCGCGCTCGGCAAAGTATTTCGCCAGTCCTTTAATCGAGGAAAGTGGGTTACGGATTTCGTGGGCAACGCCTGCCGCAAGATGCCCCAGCGCCACCAGCTTCTCTTTGCGCTTCATTTCATCTTGTAGAAGCTGGCGCGAGCGCAGATAGCGGCGATACCAGAAGAATGACAATACGCTTGCCAGCAAGACCGTCGCCAGGGCGAAGAGGATAATCAGGGTATTGCGCTTTTCCCCACTCTGGGTTGCAACCAGATCACTGGCATCAACGGCGATAAAAATAGCCTGTTGTGCATCTACTTGTGGCACAGCTTTGCCGTTACAGCGCGGCATATTGTGCATTCCATGCCGCCAGGGCGCTGACATTGGCTGGAACAAACGATAGACCTCAAGTGCAGGCGTAGTTTCCGTTTTCCCAAGCAGCCGCCAGCGGGAGTTTTCCTCTGGCTTTAATTTCTGCATTTCATCCGGCGAATAGAGCGCACGCCCGACCTTATCGGGGTCGCTATGAAGAATAATGATGCCCTGCGCATCGGTGACTGCGAACCACAACACTCCCGGCTGTCCCGCCATCTCTTCCAGAAGCGCCTGTTGCTGTACATGGTGCATTCGCATCCCCATCCCTACGCGGCTTCCCGACTCCAGAGCGCGGATAAGCACATTACCTTTTTCCAGTAATGCCTGGCGGTCTGCCTCGCTTGCCCGCCCATAATCACGAATCACAGTTACCGCAAACAATCCCACCAGCCCAACAATGACCACGGGGAGGATCGCGCTTAACCATTTAGCTAAGGAGTCTTTAGAACGTTGCATAAAATGCATCTTCTTCTTTGCCTGCTCATCCCTTTCTGACAGCAGAAATCATGCCATCTTTTATCAGCGCTTACCCTGCGCTGTAACACAAAGGCTTAAGTTTCAATGAGTAAAAATGACTCGCTACCCGCAGCAGGCGAGTCATTTTTACTCGTTTATCATGCCAGATTACCCGTCATATCAGCGTTTTATCGTTGGCACGGAAGATGCAATACCCGAAGTAAGACAACCACTGGAGGATTAACCATGAAACGGAACACGAAAATTGCCCTGGTAATGATGGCGCTTTCAGCAATGGCGATGGGATCGACATCTGCATTTGCTCACGGCGGACATGGTATGTGGCAGCAAAATATAGCGCCCTTGACCAGCGAACAACAAACTGCGTGGCAAAAAATCCATAATGACTTTTACGCTCAAAGCAGCGCGCTGCAACAACAGCTAATGGCTAAGCGTTATGAATACAATGCCCTGTTAGCCGCGAACCCACCGGATAGCAGCAAAATTAACGCGGTCGCCAAAGAGATGGAGAATTTGCGTCAGTCGTTAGATGAGTTACGGGTGAAACGGGATATTGCGATGGCTGAAGCGGGTATTCCGCGCGGAGCCGGAATGGGCATGGGCTACGGCGGCTGCGGTGGTGGCGGTCATATGGGTATGGGCCACTGGTAAATCAGAACGTTTTCTCGTTGGGTTGCCAGCGACAGAAATCAGAGTTTGCCACTAACAGTAATTGCGAACCTTCGGGCGCTTCCAGCCATGCCACGCTGACATCAACAGAAGAGCGGCTCTGGCGGCGCTCGATATGCGCTATCGCCTGCGAATCTAAATCAGGTTTAATGGTTTGCCCTTCGCAGGTGGTCACGGTCTGTTCCATCGCATGCCAGCGCCCCTGGCGCAGCACGACTCTCCCCTGACGTAAGGCATCGCTAATCTGGCGGATCTGATCAGCACGATAACGGTATAAATCGATTTGGTCGTTAGAAAGCTGCTGCTTTTCCCCATCGGATTCACGTTGCATAAAGCTCAGATCGCCGCGATCGTCAAAACGCGCGCGAATATTCACCGGCGGTTTGCTGTAAACATTGATGTTGATGAGCGTAAGGTTATCACCCTGCCAGCGATACTCTCGCGTCGTGGTATCGCCACTGCGCCACGGGCTAAACACGGCAAGCAGATGCACATTATCGCCGCTGTCTTTTCGCCAGATGCGTACCGCGCCCTGGTCTTCAGCAAATCCACTGGCGGTAAAGGGAGGAAGTGAAGAGTTGTGGCTACAGGCAGTGAGAAACAGCGCACCTGCCAGCATCAATGATCGACGCCAGAAAGACAAAAGGGGTGAAACCACCCCTTCGTTAAAACTGTTCACTGCCACGCAATCTTACTTAACTGCGTCTTTCAGTGCCTTGCCAGAAACAAATGCCGGTACGTTAGCTGCGGCAATTTTGATTTCTTTACCGGTCTGCGGGTTGCGGCCAGTACGCTCAGCGCGGTGGTTCACTTTGAAGGTACCGAAACCAACCAGTTGTACAGCATCGCCTTCTTTCAGAGACTCAGTAATTGCAGCCAGAGTGGACTCCAGAGCAGCTTTAGCCTGGGTTTTGGACAGTTCTGCTTTCTCTGCAATTACATCAATCAGTTGAGTCTTGTTCATAAGTTATCCTTACAATGTGTTTATCGCTTGCTAAGCATCGAGTGCGACGGAAATGCCAGAATAGCACTCTCCTGCATACACGCACCGATAGCCACTTTTTTTCGCCCCCCAAATGTAGACCAGACGGGGGGCGAAAGGGAAGACTCCAGGTACGACAAATCAGGCGTTAAATCACGTTTTCTGGTCTTATTGCTGAAAAATTATACCAATATTGCTCTCACCCGCCTCACGCAGGTCTGCCCTAAGGCCTTTTATCAGCTCGATATCGCGTTTTTCGCACTCAGCTAAAAGTCGGAATATTTCCCACTGAATGTCCCATTCTTGCTCTACAGCTGGGTTTTCTTTAAGCTCTTCATCGCTCATTTCGCGACCAGCCTGAGTCATTTCCAGCATCGCAACGGTCGTGATGGAGGTCTTACTCACTTCCACCGCGTGTTCGAGCGTTTCACCACTCAAACGCGAATGGACCAGTTCACTTAACGCCACGCATGCATCGATTGCCGGATAAACGCCGTACAGATCGAAATCGTCGGCTGAAGGAATCGCTTCTTCAAATTTCTCCAGTTGGCTGTCGAAATTTACTTTTGCGTCTTTAACGGTCAGCGTTTCCCAGATGAGATCGAGAATGCGACGGTAAATTTGCCCATCACCAAAACCGGTTTGCTGGCAGAACATGGCGTAATTGGGGTACATGCGTTCGCATAAGCAAGCCATGAAAGTGACATGCTGCCAGCTTTCCAGGCGCTCCAGACGCAGATGAATTGGGTTTTGTAACATGTTGAGTTCTCAAATACGGAAATTATCCGCAGTTTACCTGAATTAGGGCTGATTTGCTGTATAGCGCACGAACGCCGGACGTTCCGAGGCCACCGCGTCCGCCCAGCGCGTTGGCTCCGGCAGACGATAGCCTTTCATGCAGCGTTGTACCCACGCCAGCGCGCTGTCCACGCTGACCCGATGGCCGGTAGCGATAAACAACGGGTTACAGCGCGCTTTGCTGCGCCAGACCCAGGCCAGCTGCTCGCCTTTATCCATCAGTGGGGCCAGCGCGCCCGGTTCGCTGGAGAGCGGTTCGAATTTACCGCAGAGCCGTTTTTTCGCCACGCCAATGGTCGGCACATCCACCAATAAGCCAAAATGGCTGGCGACGCCAAGACGGCGAGGATGCGAGATCCCATGACCATCGACAAACACTAAATCCGGCTTTTGCGACAGCATCTCCCACGCTGCCAGCAGCGCAGGATATTCGCGGAAGGAAAGAAAACCTGGAATGTAAGGCATGGTGGTGGCGATGCGGGCAACTTTATACTCCACCAGCTCAAGCGAGGGATATTTCAGCAGCACCATCGCCGCTCGCGTCACTTCTCCGCCCTGCTCAAACCCGACATCGGCTCCGGCGATCAGATCCGGTGGATCTTTATCGAGTCGATCCTCGCGGATCACAGAAGAAGCCAGTTCGATTTGTTGAGCGCGTAATGACGCGAGATCCATAATCACTCCTTAGCGGTGATATTGTTCAGACAGTCGATGCACTGCCTCCACGAACACGCCAGCATGTTCTGGCGGCACATCCTGATGAATGCCGTGACCAAGGTTAAAGACATGACCTTCGCCGTGACCGAAACCTGCAAGTATAGTCGCTACTTCTTCTTCAATGCGGGCAGGCGGCGCGTACAGCATCGACGGATCCATATTACCCTGCAACGCGACTTTATTGCCCACACGGCGGCGCGCATCGGCGATATCCGTTGTCCAGTCGAGGCCCAACGCATCGCAACCGGTTTCTGCCATCGCTTCCAGCCACTGTCCGCCGCCTTTGGTAAACAGCGTGACCGGTACGCGGCGACCGTCGTTTTCACGCAGTAAACCATCAACAATTTTATGCATGTAATAGAGCGAGAACTGTTGATAATCGCGCCCGGTAAGCACACCGCCCCAGGTGTCGAAAATCATCACTGCCTGAGCACCGGCTTTAATCTGCGCATTCAGATACAAAGTGACGCTTTTCGCCAGTTTATCGAGTAGAGCGTGCAGCGCCTGCGGATCGGCATACATCATTTTTTTGATCACGGTGAACGCTTTGCTGCTGCCGCCTTCCACCATGTAGGTCGCCAGCGTCCACGGGCTGCCGGAAAAACCAAGCAGCGGCACTTCGCCTTTCAGTTCGCGACGAATGGTACGCACCGCGTTCATCACGTAACCCAGCTCATCTTCCGGGTCCGGAATTGGCAGTTTATCGACGTCGGCTTTGCAGGTGACTGGCGAGGTAAAACGCGGACCTTCTCCGGCTTCAAAATAGAGCCCTAACCCCATCGCGTCCGGCACGGTGAGGATATCGGAAAAGAGGATCGCCGCATCCAGCGGGTAGCGACGCAGCGGTTGCAAAGTCACTTCGCACGCCAGCTCGGCGTTTTTGCACAGCGACATAAAATCGCCCGCCTGGGCGCGCGTGGCTTTATATTCCGGTAGATAGCGACCCGCCTGGCGCATCATCCATACTGGAGTGACATCAACGGGCTGGCGCAGCAGCGCCCGCAGATAACGATCGTTTTTAAGTTCGGTCATTTTGGCTGTTCCTTAGTGCGTCAGGCGGTCAGTGTATCATCACTCATACTCTGCCCGACACATCGCCACAGTATCTTCTATCAGACGGCGCGCTACGGTGCCGGGCGGCGGGAGTAACGGCAAATCGTCATAGCGATACCAGTTCGCCTCAAGCAATTCTTTCGGGTCGATCACGATGTCGCCGCTGTCATATTCCGCCATAAACGCGGTCATTAAAGACTGAGGAAACGGCCACGGCTGGGAAGTCACATAACGCAAGTTTTTAACTTTAATTCCGCTCTCTTCCATCACTTCCCGCGCGACCGCCTGCTCGAGGGTTTCGCCCACTTCGACGAATCCGGCAAGTACCGTATGGACACCGTTACGATGGCGGGTATGCTGGGCGAGGAGGATCGAATCATCGCGACGGATGGCAACAATAATGCAGGGGGCGATTTGCGGGTAGTAACGCTCACGGCAATGGCTGCACAGCATCGCCCATTCGGTTTTGCTCGGATACATTTCATGCCCGCAGTAACCACAGTATTTATGCGATCGGTAAAACTCCGCCAGTTGTACGCCTCGTCCGGCCAGTTGAAACAGCCCAACATCGAGATCAATGACCTGACGTACCGACCCCATATCGTGACGCCGCTGCTGTTGTACTAACCAAACAGGTTCCCCCTGCCATTCGCCGATTTGTAGTGCGCGCTGACCCACAAGATCGAAATTTGCCGCTTCGCCATATGGCAATTCTCCCTTCGGCAACCATAATTTTTGTTCATGGCTGACGACCCACCAGCCGAGATCTAATTTTTCAATTATACGATCCATAGCTCTTGCACTACCTTTGCATCACTGGCATGTTTAACATGGTTTTTACATTTCTCACTGAGCAGTTTTTGAATACAAACTTGCGGAGTCAATCATGCTTAACCAGCTCGATAACCTGACGGAGCGCGTCAGAGGAAGTAACAAACTGGTTGATCGCTGGCTACATGTACGTAAGCATCTGCTCGTGGCTTACTACAATCTGGTTGGCATTAAGCCTGGCAAAGAATCGTACATGAGGCTAAACGAAAAAGCCCTTGATGATTTTTGTCAGAGCCTGGTCGATTACTTGTCTGCCGGACATTTCAGTATTTATGAGCGCATTCTTCATAAGCTGGAAGGCAACGGGCAACTCGCGCGCGCCGCGAAGATTTGGCCGCAACTCGAAGCCAATACTCAACAGATTATGGATTACTACGATTCCAGTCTGGAAACCGCCATCGATCATGATAATTACCTTGAGTTTCAACAGGTTTTATCTGACATCGGCGAGGCGCTGGAAGCGCGCTTTGTGCTGGAAGATAAGCTGATTCTGCTGGTGCTTGACGCCGCCCGCGTCAAACATCCTGCTTGAGTTCTGCGCTGTTAACGCGTAATTTACATTCAATGCCCCATTTGCGGGGCTAATTTCTTGTCGGAGTGCCTTAACTGGCTGAGACCGTTTATTCGGGATCCGCGGAACCTGATCAGGCTAATACCTGCGAAGGGAACAAGAGTTAATCTGCTATCGCATCGCCCCTGCGGCGATCGTCTCTTGCTTCATCCGTCGTCTGACAAGCCACGTCCTTAACTTTTTGGAATGAGCTATGTCTGCAACAAAACTGACCCGCCGCGAACAACGCGCCCGGGCCCAACATTTTATCGACACCCTGGAAGGCACCGCCTTTCCCAACTCAAAACGCATTTATATCACTGGCACACACCCCGGCGTGCGCGTGCCGATGCGTGAGATCCAGCTTAGCCCGACGCTAATTGGCGGTAGCAAAGAACAGCCGCAGTACGAAGAAAACGAAGCGATTCCGGTCTACGACACCTCCGGCCCGTATGGTGATCCGCAGATTGCCATTAACGTGCAGCAAGGGCTGGCAAAACTACGCCAGCCGTGGATCGATGCGCGCGGCGATACCGAAGAACTTACCGTGCGCAGTTCCGATTACACTAAAGCGCGGCTGGCAGATGATGGCCTCGACGAACTGCGTTTTAGCGGCGTACTAACACCAAAACGCGCCAAAGCAGGACGCCGTGTCACCCAACTGCACTACGCCCGCCAGGGCATCATCACGCCGGAAATGGAATTCATCGCCATCCGCGAGAATATGGGCCGCGAGCGCATCCGTAGCGAGGTTTTACGCCACCAGCATCCGGGAATGAGCTTTGGCGCACATCTGCCGGAAAATATCACTGCGGAATTTGTCCGTGATGAAGTTGCTGCCGGACGTGCGATTATCCCGGCCAACATTAATCATCCGGAATCGGAGCCGATGATTATTGGTCGCAATTTCCTGGTAAAAGTTAACGCCAATATCGGCAACTCGGCGGTCACCTCTTCCATCGAAGAAGAAGTGGAAAAGCTGGTATGGTCCACGCGCTGGGGAGCGGATACGGTGATGGATCTCTCCACCGGTCGCTATATTCACGAAACCCGCGAGTGGATTTTGCGTAACAGCCCGGTGCCGATCGGTACAGTGCCGATCTACCAGGCGCTGGAGAAGGTTAACGGGATCGCCGAAGATCTTACCTGGGAAGCGTTCCGCGACACGCTGCTGGAACAGGCCGAGCAAGGTGTGGATTACTTCACTATCCATGCGGGCGTACTGCTGCGCTATGTGCCGATGACCGCGAAACGCCTGACCGGTATCGTCTCTCGCGGCGGTTCGATTATGGCGAAATGGTGCCTCTCCCATCATCAGGAAAATTTCCTCTATCAACACTTCCGCGAAATTTGTGAAATCTGTGCCGCTTATGACGTTTCGCTGTCGCTGGGCGACGGTCTGCGCCCCGGTTCTATTCAGGACGCCAACGATGAAGCGCAGTTTGCCGAGCTGCATACGCTGGGCGAACTGACCAAAATTGCCTGGGAATATGACGTGCAGGTGATGATTGAAGGCCCAGGCCACGTGCCGATGCAGATGATCCGCCGCAATATGACCGAGGAGTTAGAGCACTGCCACGAAGCGCCGTTTTACACTCTGGGGCCGCTAACTACCGATATTGCGCCGGGCTATGACCACTTCACGTCGGGGATTGGTGCGGCGATGATTGGCTGGTTTGGCTGCGCGATGCTCTGTTACGTAACGCCAAAAGAGCATCTGGGTCTGCCCAATAAAGAAGATGTTAAGCAGGGGCTTATCACCTATAAGATTGCCGCCCACGCCGCTGACCTGGCGAAAGGGCATCCGGGCGCGCAAATTCGCGATAACGCCATGTCGAAAGCCCGCTTCGAATTTCGCTGGGAAGACCAGTTTAATCTGGCCCTCGACCCGTTTACCGCCCGCGCTTATCACGATGAAACCCTGCCGCAAGAGTCAGGTAAAGTCGCCCATTTTTGCTCCATGTGTGGGCCGAAATTCTGCTCGATGAAAATCAGCCAGGAAGTGCGTGATTACGCCGCCACGCAAACTATTGAAATGGGAATGGCGGATATGTCGGAGAACTTCCGTGCCAGAGGCGGAGAAATCTACCTGCGTAAGGAGGAAGCGTGATGTATCAGCCTGATTTTCCTCCTGTACCTTTTCGTTCAGGACTGTACCCGGTGGTGGACAGCGTACAGTGGATCGAACGTCTGTTGGATGCAGGCGTACGTACTCTCCAGCTACGCATCAAAGATCGGCGCGATGAAGAGGTGGAAGCCGATGTCGTGGCGGCAATTGCGCTGGGCCGCCGCTATAACGCGCGATTGTTTATCAACGATTACTGGCGGCTGGCGATCAAGCATCAGGCGTATGGCGTCCATTTGGGGCAGGAAGATTTGCAAGCCACCGATCTCAATGCCATCCGCGCGGCAGGCCTGCGGCTGGGCGTTTCGACACATGACGATATGGAAATCGACGTCGCGCTGGCAGCACGCCCCTCTTATATCGCGCTGGGACATGTGTTCCCGACGCAAACCAAACAGATGCCTTCTGCACCGCAGGGGCTGGAACAGCTGGCACGGCATGTTGAGCGACTGGCGGATTATCCCACCGTGGCGATTGGCGGTATCAGTCTGGCACGCGCGCCTGCGGTGATAGCAACGGGTGTCGGCAGTATCGCCGTCGTCAGCGCCATTACTCAAGCCGCAGACTGGCGTTTGGCAACGGCACAGTTGCTGGAAATTGCAGGAGTTGGCGATGAATGACCGTGACTTTATGCGTTATAGCCGCCAAATCCTGCTCGACGATATCGCTCTGGACGGGCAGCAAAAACTGCTCGACAGCCAGGTGCTGATTATCGGTCTGGGCGGGCTGGGTACACCTGCTGCGCTGTACCTGGCGGGCGCTGGCGTCGGGACGCTGGTACTGGCAGATGACGACGATGTGCATTTAAGCAATCTGCAACGACAAATCCTCTTTACCACTGAAGATATCGATCGCCCGAAATCGCAGGTCAGCCAACAGCGACTGGCACAGTTGAATCCCGACATTCAACTGACAGCATTACAACAACGGTTAACGGGTGAGGCGTTAAAAGATGCGGTTGCACGGGCCGATGTGGTGCTCGACTGTACCGACAATATGGCGACTCGCCAGGAGATTAATGCCGCCTGCGTGGCACTCAACACGCCGCTTATCACCGCCAGCGCGGTCGGATTTGGCGGTCAGTTGATGGTACTGACGCCGCCCTGGGAGCAGGGGTGTTACCGCTGCCTGTGGCCAGATAACCAGGAGCCAGAACGCAACTGCCGCACGGCGGGCGTGGTTGGCCCGGTGGTCGGGGTTATGGGCACTTTGCAGGCACTGGAAGCCATTAAGTTATTAAGCGGTATAGAGACACCTGCGGGAGAACTCCGACTGTTCGACGGTAAATCGAGCCAGTGGCGCAGCCTGGCGTTGCGCCGCGCCAGTGGTTGCCCGGTATGCGGAGGAAGCAATGCAGATCCTGTTTAACGATCAAGCGATGCAGTGCGCCGCCGGGCAAACTGTTCACGAACTACTGGAGCAACTCGACCAACGACAAGCGGGCGCGGCTCTGGCGATTAATCAGCAAATCGTCCCGCGTGAGCAGTGGGCGCAACATATCGTGCAGGATGGCGACCAGATCCTGCTTTTTCAGGTTATTGCAGGGGGTTGAAATGTTACGTATTGCGGACAAAACGTTTGATTCACATCTGTTTACCGGCACAGGGAAATTCGCTTCTTCACAACTGATGGTGGAGGCGATCCGCGCTTCCGGCAGCCAGCTGGTGACACTGGCGATGAAACGTGTCGACTTGCGCCAGCACAACGACGCTATCCTCGAACCGCTTATCGCGGCGGGTGTGACCCTGCTGCCAAATACATCCGGGGCGAAAACAGCGGAAGAAGCCATTTTCGCCGCCCATCTGGCTCGTGAAGCGTTAGGCACAAACTGGTTAAAATTAGAGATTCACCCTGACGCCCGCTGGCTGTTGCCCGATCCCATCGAAACCCTGAAAGCCGCCGAAACGCTGGTACAACAGGGATTTGTCGTGCTGCCTTACTGCGGGGCCGATCCGGTATTGTGTAAACGTCTGGAAGAAGTCGGCTGTGCAGCGGTGATGCCGCTCGGCGCGCCGATTGGCTCGAATCAGGGACTGGAAACCCGCGCCATGCTGGAGATTATTATCCAGCAGGCCACAGTGCCGGTGGTTGTCGATGCTGGCATCGGCGTTCCCAGCCATGCCGCGCAGGCGCTGGAAATGGGGGCCGACGCGGTGTTAGTGAATACGGCGATTGCCGTCGCGGACGATCCCGTCAACATGGCGAAGGCATTTCGTCTGGCGGTAGAAGCAGGCCTACTGGCACGTCAGTCCGGACCGGGCAGCCGCAGTTATTTTGCTCATGCCACCAGCCCGCTGACCGGATTTCTGGAGGCATCGGCATGAAAACCTTCAGCGATCGCTGGCGACAACTGGACTGGGACGACATCCGCCTGCGTATCAACGGCAAAACGGCTGCTGACGTAGAGCGGGCGCTAAATGCCTCGCAACTCACCCGCGACGACATGATGGCGCTGTTATCGCCTGCCGCCAGTGGCTATCTGGAACAACTGGCCCAACGGGCGCAGCGTCTGACCCGTCAGCGATTTGGCAACACAGTTAGTTTCTACGTCCCGCTTTATCTTTCCAATCTTTGCGCTAACGACTGCACGTACTGTGGATTTTCCATGAGTAATCGCATCAAGCGCAAAACGCTGGATGAAGCGGATATTGCCAGGGAAAGTGCCGCTATACGGGAGATGGGCTTTGAACATCTGCTGTTAGTCACTGGTGAACATCAGGCGAAAGTGGGGATGGATTACTTTCGTCGTCATCTCCCTGCCCTTCGTGAACAGTTCTCTTCACTACAGATGGAAGTGCAACCGCTGGCGGAGACGGAATACGCCGAGTTAAAGCAACTTGGTCTGGATGGCGTGATGGTTTATCAGGAGACATATCACGAGGCGACTTATGCCCGCCATCATCTGAAAGGCAAAAAACAGGACTTCTTCTGGCGGCTGGAAACGCCGGATCGGCTGGGGCGTGCGGGGATTGATAAGATAGGCCTCGGCGCGCTAATTGGCCTTTCCGACAACTGGCGCGTTGACAGCTATATGGTTGCCGAACATTTGCTATGGCTGCAACAGCATTACTGGCAAAGCCGTTACTCTGTCTCCTTTCCGCGCCTGCGCCCGTGTACTGGCGGCATTGAGCCTGCGTCGATTATGGATGAACGCCAGTTAGTGCAAACCATCTGCGCCTTCCGACTGCTTGCACCGGAGATTGAACTGTCACTCTCCACGCGGGAATCACCGTGGTTTCGCGATCGCGTTATTCCGCTGGCGATCAATAACGTCAGCGCCTTCTCGAAAACGCAGCCAGGTGGCTATGCCGATAATCACCCCGAGTTGGAACAGTTCTCACCGCACGACGATCGCAGACCGGAAGCGGTTGCTGCCGCGTTAACCGCTCAGGGTTTGCAGCCGGTATGGAAAGACTGGGACAGCTATCTGGGACGCGCCTCGCAAAGACTATGAGACGGAATGTAAGAACGTAAATTTATTCCGAGCCGCTACGGAAGATGAAAAACGCAAGGTTGTTGAAAGCGTTGTGTTTTTTTATGGTAGTGCCGTCAGCAGGAATGTTGTCCAGGGCGAAAAGCTTCTTCCTCGTTTCGCCCTGCCTTTCTTAAAAATTCCGTAATGCAAAGTCTGAAGCCATCGCCTGTTGAGCAATGAAAGAGATCTGATTGTAAGAGAGTAAATACTCAACTATGATAGAGACGAAAATAAGAACACATGTTCTCATCTTCCAGGATGCAGCAGACTGAAGAAATTCAGACATCCCGCAACCTGCGATTATCGCAAGGTCAAGGCAAAGTCCGGTAATGGCGTTCTGAATACCAGAGATAATTCTCTGGCGAAACCCACCTTAAGGTGGGTTTTGTTATTTTGAGGGCTGAGGAAGCTGCTTATTTCTCAATAAGTTGTAGGCAATGGTGAAAAATTTCACTGATTTACCTTTCTGTTTTTCAGAAATGGGATAAGCGCTAGTTACATGCAAACGGAGTTTTTTCTTTTCCCTGAAAGCCCTGAACGCAACAAAGTAAAATGCCTTATCTCCTCCGTCTAAGTCCACCTCAATCACGGCATAGCTACCATACCCGGCATGAATAACGTTGCTTTCTGGCAGCGCCAAAATAGTTCTTTTTAAGTGTATGCGCGCTAAGTTATAACGGTGCTGGCAGAAGGGACGAGATTCTTTAGGCGCGTGGTACATTAACGATTGTTTTTCTTCGTTCGTCTGATGTTCATAATCTTTTGTGAAGCAGTGAAGAGAGTAGGTAACCCAAAAGCGATACTCTAAAGGCTCTTTGCCCTCATGATGCTGAACGTAGACAGCCTGATGAGCATCAAGAAATGATAAATCACGAATATCACCATCCGGATGTCCAAAAGGTCGCCACTTTTCCACTTCCTGTTTCATTCTCGTTCCTTAAGAAAGTTACACAGGAATAGTATCGAATCCTTGCCGAGTTTGACTCAATTAGTTCAGTCAGTTTCAGGATATTAGTCATCTCTACATTGATTATGAGTATTCAGAAATTCCTTAAATATTCTGACAAATGCTCTTTCCCTAAACTCCCCCCATAAAAAAACCCGCCGAAGCGGGTTTTTACGTTATTTGCGGATTAACGATTACTCGTTATCAGAACCGCCCAGACCTGCGTTCAGCAGTTCTGCCAGGCTGGCAGATGCGTCTTCTGCAGTCACCTGCGGTGCAGCCGGAGCTTCACCCGCAGCACGGCGACGCATACGATCCTGGTGGTACGCGTAACCGGTACCTGCCGGGATCAGACGACCCACGATAACGTTCTCTTTCAGGCCGCGCAGTTCGTCGCGTTTGCCCGCAACGGCTGCTTCGGTCAGCACGCGAGTGGTCTCCTGGAACGATGCCGCGGAGATGAAGGACTCGGTTGCCAGAGACGCTTTGGTGATACCCAGCAGATCGCGGGAGTAAGTTGCACCCACTTTGCCGTTCGCTTCCAGTTCGCGGTTTGCGATCTTGACGCGAGAGTATTCAACCTGTTCGCCTTCCAGGAAGTCGGAGCTACCCGCGTTAACGATGGTAGCTTTACGCAGCATCTGACGAACGATAACTTCGATGTGTTTATCGTTAATCTTAACGCCCTGCAGACGGTATACGTCCTGTACTTCGTTAACGATGTAACGAGTAACAGCATGAACACCACGCAGACGCAGAATGTCGTGCGGCGCTTCCGGACCGTCGGAAATTACGTCACCACGTTCTACACGTTCACCTTCGAACACGTTGAGCTGACGCCATTTCGGAATCATCTCTTCGTACGGATCGCTACCGTCTACCGGGGTGATAACCAGACGACGTTTACCTTTGGTTTCTTTACCGAAGGAAACGATACCGCTGATTTCAGCCAGGATTGCCGGCTCTTTCGGACGACGTGCTTCGAACAGGTCCGCAACGCGCGGCAGACCACCGGTGATGTCCTTGGTACCGCCGGATTCCTGCGGAATACGCGCCAGGGTGTCACCAGAGCTGATCTGTACGCCATCTTCCAGCTGAACAATCGCTTTACCCGGCAGGAAGTACTGCGCTGGCATATCGGTACCTGGGATCAGAACGTCGTTACCCTGAGCATCAACGATTTTCAGTGCCGGACGCAGATCTTTACCACCTGCGGTACGTTCTGCGGAATCCAGAACCACCAGCGAAGACAGACCGGTCAGTTCGTCGGTCTGACGCGTAATGGTCTGGCCGTCGATCATGTCAGTAAAGCGTACAAAACCGCTTACTTCGGTGATAACCGGCATGGTGTGCGGGTCCCAGTTTGCAACGGTTTCGCCGCCAGCAACCTGTTCGCCATCGCCTTTCGCCAGTACCGCACCGTAAGGTACTTTGTAGCTTTCTTTAGTACGACCGAATTCGTCGATCAGTTTCAGTTCAGTATTACGGGAAGTGATAACCAGTTTACCGCTGGAGTTCACAACCGACTTCACGTTGCTGAGCTTGATGCTACCTTTGTTTTTCACTTGGATGCTGGATTCAGCAGCCGCACGAGATGCCGCACCACCGATGTGGAACGTACGCATGGTCAGCTGTGTACCCGGTTCACCGATGGACTGTGCCGCGATAACACCGATTGCTTCACCCTTGTTGATGATGTGGCCACGCGCCAGGTCACGACCGTAGCAGTGCGCACATACACCAAAGTCGGTGTCACAAGATACAACAGAACGTACTTTAACCGCGTCGACAGAGTTCTCTTCCAGCAGGTCACACCACTGTTCGTGCAGCAGCGTGTTGCGCGGAACGAGGATATCAGCAGTACCCGGCTTCAGAACGTCTTCAGCAGTTACACGACCCAGTACGCGATCGCGCAGCGGCTCTTTAACGTCACCACCCTCGATAACCGGAGTCATCATGATACCTTCATGGGTACCACAATCGTCTTCGGTAACCACCAGGTCCTGCGCCACGTCAACCAGACGACGAGTCAGGTAACCGGAGTTCGCAGTTTTCAGTGCGGTATCCGCCAGACCTTTACGAGCACCGTGGGTGGAGATGAAGTACTGGAGTACGTTCAGACCTTCACGGAAGTTCGCGGTGATTGGCGTTTCGATGATGGAGCCATCCGGCTTCGCCATCAGACCACGCATACCAGCAAGCTGACGAATCTGTGCCGCAGAACCACGCGCACCGGAGTCGGCCATCATGTAGATGCTGTTGAAGGAAACCTGCTTCTCTTCCTGACCGTCACGGTTAATCACGGTTTCAGTTTGCAGGTTATCCATCATCGCTTTGGATACACGATCGTTCGCCGCAGCCCAGATATCGATAACTTTGTTGTAGCGTTCGCCCGCAGTTACCAGACCAGACTGGAACTGCTCCTGAATTTCAGCAACTTCTGCTTCTGCCTCGGAGATGATTTCGTGTTTCTTCTCCGGGATGACCATGTCATCGATACCAACAGATGCACCAGAACGCGCTGCATAGGCGAAGCCGGTGTACATGATCTGGTCCGCAAAAATAACGGTCGGTTTCAGACCGAGAATGCGGTAGCAGGTGTTCAGCATTTTGGAGATTGCTTTTTTACCCAGCGCCTGGTTGACGATGGAGTAAGGCAGACCTTTCGGTACAATCATCCACAGAATGGCACGGCCAACAGTCGTGTCTTTCAGGCTGGTTTTCGCTACTAATTCACCGTTAGCATCTTTTTCATACTCGGTGATACGCACTTTAACGCGCGCATGCAGAGAAGCCAGACCAGAGCGATACAGACGTTCTGCTTCTTTCGGGCCAGTCAGCACCATGCCTTCGCCTTTGGCGTTAACACAGTCACGGGTCATGTAGTACAGACCCAGTACAACGTCCTGAGACGGAACGATGATTGGTTCGCCGTTCGCCGGGGACAGGATGTTGTTGGTAGACATCATCAGCGCACGCGCTTCCAGCTGGGCTTCCAGCGTCAGCGGTACGTGAACAGCCATCTGGTCACCATCGAAGTCGGCGTTATATGCCGCACAAACCAGCGGGTGCAGCTGGATAGCTTTACCTTCGATCAGTACCGGTTCAAATGCCTGGATACCCAGACGGTGCAGAGTCGGTGCACGGTTCAGCAGTACCGGGTGTTCGCGGATAACTTCGTCCAGGATATCCCAAACGACAGCTTCTTCGCGCTCAACCATTTTCTTCGCAGCTTTAATGGTGGTAGCAAGACCACGCAGTTCCAGCTTGCCGTAGATGAACGGTTTGAACAGCTCCAGTGCCATTTTCTTCGGCAGACCGCACTGATGCAGACGCAGGTATGGACCTACGGTGATTACAGAACGACCGGAGTAGTCAACACGCTTACCGAGCAGGTTCTGACGGAAACGACCCTGTTTACCTTTGATCATGTCGGCCAAAGATTTCAGAGGACGCTTGTTAGAACCGGTGATCGCACGACCGCGACGACCGTTATCCAGCAGGGCGTCTACCGCTTCCTGCAGCATACGTTTTTCGTTACGTACGATGATGTCCGGCGCAGCCAGATCCAGCAGACGTTTCAGACGGTTGTTACGGTTAATGACGCGACGATACAGATCGTTCAGGTCAGAAGTCGCGAAACGACCACCATCCAGCGGAACCAGCGGACGCAGATCTGGCGGCAGTACCGGCAGAACGGTCAGGATCATCCACTCTGGTTTGTTACCAGACTGAACGAACGCTTCCAGCAGTTTGATACGCTTGGTCAGCTTTTTACGCTTGGTTTCGGAGTTGGTTTCGTTCAGCTCTTCACGCAGCTGTTCGCACTCTTGCTCCAGATCCATGCTCTTCAGCAGAGCCTGGATTGCTTCCGCCCCCATCTTCGCGTCGAATTCGTCACCGAACTCTTCCAGCGCGTCCAGATACTGCTCTTCAGTCAGGATCTGCTGACGTTCCAGGTTGGTCATACCGCCTTCGATAACCACATAGGATTCAAAGTACAGTACGCGTTCGATATCGCGCAGCGGCATATCGAGCAGCAGACCGATACGGGACGGCAGCGATTTCAGGAACCAGATGTGCGCAGTCGGGGAAGCCAGTTCGATGTGGCCCATACGCTCACGGCGTACTTTAGTCTGGGTCACTTCAACGCCGCACTTCTCACAGATGACGCCACGGTGTTTCAGGCGCTTGTACTTACCGCACAGGCACTCGTAATCTTTTACCGGCCCAAAGATACGGGCGCAGAAAAGGCCGTCACGTTCTGGTTTGAACGTACGGTAGTTGATGGTTTCCGGCTTTTTAACTTCACCGAAAGACCATGAACGGATCATGTCTGGCGAAGCCAGAGCAATTTTGATCGCATCAAACTCTTCGGTTTTAGTCTGCGCTTTCAGAAACTTTAATAAATCTTTCACGGATTTGCTCCCGTCGGAGTTAGCACAATCCGCTGCCGGGTTTTAACCCGACAGCAGTGACCTGTTTGAGCGAGAATTACTCGTCTTCCAGTTCGATGTTGATACCCAGCGAACGAATCTCTTTCAACAATACGTTGAAGGATTCTGGCATGCCCGGCTCCATCTGATGGTTGCCGTCCACGATGTTTTTATACATCTTGGTACGACCGTTCACGTCATCAGACTTAACGGTGAGCATTTCCTGCAGGGTGTATGCTGCGCCGTATGCTTCCAGCGCCCACACTTCCATCTCCCCGAAACGCTGACCACCGAACTGTGCCTTACCACCCAGCGGCTGCTGAGTAACCAGGCTGTAAGAACCGGTGGAACGCGCGTGCATCTTGTCGTCGACCAGGTGGTTCAGTTTCAGCATGTACATGTAACCAACGGTTACCGGACGCTCGAACTGTTCACCAGTGCGACCATCGTACAGGCGGATCTGACCGGAAGTCGGCAGGTCGCCAAGTTTCAGCAGCTCTTTAATTTCTGCTTCTTTCGCACCGTCGAACACCGGCGTTGCGATTGGCATACCTTTGCGCAGGTTTTCAGCCAGACGCATAACTTCTTCATCGCTGAAGGTACTCAGGTCAACTTTCTGACGAACGTCAGCGCCCAGATCGTACGCACGCTGGATGAATTCGCGCAGTTTCGCGACTTCTTGCTGCTGTTTCAGCATGGCGTTGATCTTGTCGCCGATACCTTTCGCAGCCATACCCAGGTGGGTTTCGAGGATCTGACCGATGTTCATACGAGACGGTACGCCCAGCGGGTTCAGTACGATGTCTACCGGCGTACCGTTTTCATCGTAAGGCATATCTTCGATCGGGTTGATCTTAGAAATTACACCCTTGTTACCGTGACGACCTGCCATCTTGTCACCAGGCTGGATACGGCGTTTAACCGCCAGATATACCTTAACAATCTTCAGCACGCCCGGTGCCAGATCGTCGCCCTGGGTGATTTTGCGGCGTTTCGCTTCGAGTTTCTTCTCGAACTCGTGTTTCAGTTCGTCATACTGCTCAGCCAGCTGTTCCAGCTGATTTTGTTTCTCTTCGTCTGTCAGGCCCAGCTCCAGCCAGCGATCGCGCGGCAGTTTGTCGAGCTTCTCAGCTTCAACGCCACCGGCTACCAGCACAGCACGGATACGGCTGAACAGACCCGCTTCGAGGATCTGCAGTTCTTCAGACAGGTCTTTCTTCGCCTGTTTGAGCTGCATTTCTTCGATTTCCAGCGCACGTTTGTCTTTTTCTACGCCATCGCGAGTAAAGACCTGAACGTCGATAACCGTACCGGATACACCGTTTGGTACGCGCAGAGAAGAGTCTTTAACGTCAGAGGCTTTCTCACCGAAGATCGCACGCAGCAGTTTTTCTTCTGGGGTCAGCTGAGTTTCACCTTTCGGCGTTACCTTACCAACCAGAATGTCGCCACCGGTCACTTCCGCACCAATGTAAACGATACCGGATTCATCCAGTTTGGAGAGCGCAGCTTCACCCACGTTCGGGATGTCAGCGGTGATCTCTTCCGGACCCAGCTTGGTGTCACGGGACACACACGCCAGTTCCTGAATGTGGATGGTGGTGAAACGGTCTTCCTGAACAACACGCTCGGATACGAGGATGGAGTCTTCGAAGTTGTAACCATTCCACGGCATGAACGCTACGCGCATGTTCTGACCAAGCGCCAGTTCACCGAGGTCGGTGGACGGACCGTCTGCCAGCACGTCGCCACGTTCAACCGGTTCACCCAGAGACACACACGGCATCTGGTTGATACAGGTGTTCTGGTTAGAACGGGTGTATTTGGTCAGGTTGTAGATGTCGATACCTGCTTCACCCGGATACATCTCGTCTTCGTTAACTTTGATAACGATACGGGAAGCATCCACGTACTGAACGACACCACCACGTTTAGCTACCGCAGTTACACCGGAGTCAACGGCAACAGCACGTTCCATACCAGTACCAACCAGCGGCTTATCAGCGCGCAGAGTCGGAACGGCCTGACGTTGCATGTTCGCACCCATCAATGCACGGTTGGCGTCATCGTGTTCCAGGAACGGGATCAGGGACGCACCGACGGATACCACCTGCTGGGTGGATACGTCCATGTAGTCAACCTGGTCGCGGCTGAACAAGCTGGATTCGCCTTTGCTACGGCAAGTTACCAGGTCTTCTACGAAGTGGCCTTCTTCATCCAAGTTGGAGTTCGCCTGGGCGATAACGTAGTTGCCTTCTTCGATAGCAGACAGGTAGTGAATTTCGTCAGTTACAACACCGTCGGTCACTTTACGATACGGAGTCTCAAGGAAGCCGTATTCGTTAGTCTGTGCGTACACGGACAGAGAGTTGATCAGACCGATGTTCGGACCTTCAGGGGTTTCGATTGGACATACGCGACCGTAGTGAGTCGGGTGTACGTCTCGAACTTCGAAGCCTGCACGTTCACGGGTCAGACCGCCTGGGCCGAGTGCGGAGATACGACGTTTGTGCGTAATCTCAGACAGCGGGTTGTTCTGGTCCATAAACTGAGACAGCTGGCTGGAACCGAAGAACTCTTTCACTGCTGCGGAAATCGGCTTGGCGTTGATCATATCCTGTGGCATCAGGGTATCCAGATCGCCCAGAGACAGACGCTCTTTCACCGCACGCTCTACACGTACCAGGCCAACGCGGAACTGGTTTTCCGCCATTTCGCCAACGGAACGGATACGACGGTTGCCGAGGTGGTCGATATCATCGACTTCGCCTTTACCGTTACGGATATCGATGAGCTTTTTCATAACATCAATGATGTCGTCTTTGCTCAGGATACCGGAACCTTCGATTTCTTCGCGCAGCAGAGAACGGTTGAACTTCATACGACCAACCGCAGACAAGTCATAACGGTCTTCGGAGAAGAACAGGTTCTCGAACAGGCTTTCAGCTGCTTCACGAGTCGGCGGCTCGCCAGGGCGCATCATGCGGTAGATTTCTACCAGTGCGCTCAGACGGTCGTTAGTTGGGTCGACACGTAAGGTTTCAGAGATATATGGGCCGTGATCCAGATCGTTGGTGAACAGCGTTTCGATACGCTTGTGACCAGACTGGCTCAGCTTAGCCAGCAGATCCAGGCTCAGCTCCATGTTCGCTGCGCAGATCAGCTCGCCGGTAGACTCATCAATATAGTCTTTAGCAACCACTTTACCTGCGATGTACTCAACCGGGACTTCGATCAGTTTGACGTCGTCTTTTTCCAGCTGGCGAATGTGGCGCGCAGTGATACGGCGGCCTTTTTCTACGTACACTTTACCGTTAGCTTCGATGTCAAAAGATGCGGTTTCACCACGCAGGCGTTCCGGCACCAGTTCCATCTGCAGCTTGTTATCACGGATTTCAAAGATAACTTTTTCAAAGAACAGGTCGAGGATCTGCTCTGTGGTGTAGTTCAGGGCGCGCAGAATGATGGTCGCAGGCAGTTTACGGCGACGGTCGATACGTACGAACAGGTTGTCCTTCGGATCGAATTCGAAGTCCAGCCAGGAACCACGGTAAGGGATGATACGCGCGTTATACAGCACTTTACCCGAAGAGTGGGTTTTACCTTTGTCGGAGTCAAAGAAGACGCCCGGACTACGGTGCAGCTGGGAAACGATAACACGCTCAGTACCGTTGATAACAAAGGTACCGTTGTCTGTCATGAGCGGAATTTCGCCCATGTAGACTTCTTGTTCTTTAATGTCTTTTACGGTGCCTTCCGGCGCTTCGCGCTCATAGATCACCAGACGCAGTTTAACGCGCAGCGGTGCGGAATAGGTCACGCCACGGATTTGACATTCCTGGACGTCAAACACCGGTTCGCCAAGGCGGTAGCTGACGTATTGCAGCTCGGAATTACCGCTGTAGCTCTGAATCGGGAATACGGAACGGAAAGCAGCTTCCAGACCATACTGCCCTTCAGGATCTTGCTCGATAAATTTCTGAAACGAGTCAAGCTGGATAGAAAGGAGATAAGGTACATCCAGAACTTGTGGACGTTTACCAAAATCCTTACGAATACGTTTTTTCTCGGTATAGGAGTAAACCATAGGGTTCCTCAGCTCGCTGACAAGTCGACCCATCTGTCCATTGAGCGGACAGTTTGTGCAACACTATTTTGTTGACCGGAAAATGGAACACTTTCCGCAATGCCTGTTGCTATCACGCTTAAACCATTTCATTGCGATTTACACAGAACGGACGTCCTGTCGCAGTATATTAAGTCGTCGATAGAAACAAGCATTGAAAGGCACAGCAGTAGTCAAACAGTGTGAAACGCTACTGGCGCCTTACAGCGCAAAAAGGCTGGTGACTAAAAAGTCACCAGCCATCAGCCTGATTTCTCAGGCTGCAACCGGAAGGGTTGGCTTATTTAACTTCAACTTCAGCGCCAGCTTCTTCCAGAGCTTTTTTCAGTGCTTCTGCGTCGTCTTTGCTCACGCCTTCTTTCAGAGCAGCCGGTGCAGATTCTACCAGGTCTTTAGCTTCTTTCAGACCCAGGCCAGTTGCGCCACGTACTGCTTTGATAACAGCAACTTTGTTAGCGCCAGCAGCTTTCAGAATTACGTCGAATTCAGTTTTTTCTTCAGCAGCTTCAACCGGGCCAGCAGCTACAGCTACAGCAGCAGCAGCGGAAACACCGAATTTTTCTTCCATTGCAGAGATCAGTTCTACAACGTCCATTACAGACATAGCTGCAACTGCTTCAATGATTTGATCTTTAGTGATAGACATTTAAATTGTTCCTGAATATCAGAATAAGTTTATACGTAAGCGAATGCGTTAAAAAGATAACTGCGATTAAGCAGCTTCTTTCGCATCGCGTACAGCAGCCAGAGTACGAACCAGTTTGCCAGCCGAAGCTTCTTTCATGGTTGCCATCAGGCGTGCAATTGCTTCTTCGTAGGTCGGCAGAGTTGCCAGGCGGTCGATCTGAGACGCCGGGATCAGCTCACCTTCAAAGGCAGCGGCTTTGACCTCAAATTTTGCATTCGCTTTCGCGAACTCTTTGAACAGACGAGCAGCAGCGCCCGGGTGTTCCATAGAGTATGCAATCAGGGTCGGACCAACAAACGCGTCTTTCAGGCACTCGAACGGAGTACCTTCAACAGCACGGCGCAGCAGGGTGTTACGAACAACACGCATGTATACGCCAGCTTCGCGACCTGCTTTACGCAGTTCAGTCATTTTATCTACAGTTACGCCACGGGAATCCGCAACTACTGCAGACAGCGCGCCTTTGGCTACTTCGCTGACTTCAGCAACAATCGCTTGTTTGTCTTGAAGATTTAAAGCCATTAGCTTTGCTCCTGGATGTTTGCCAGAGAAAATCTCTGGAACTCACTTCACTCCTCCAAACGGAGAGAGCGTCTTAATTACGGTGAGCAGAAACAAGCCAGAATATAAAAGAATAATCTTAGCGTTCTGTCACCGTCTACGCAGGGGATTAAGTTTCTTGCGAAACTCCTGCGGTCTTCGACGGAGGCCTGGATAGGCCAGGCTCCAACGAACAAATCTTTTCTATCCGTCGCTATTCAGCTTGTGACGGCGTTGGCTTCCTTCGTTCGCACCAGTCACATAGTTAGCTATGCTCCTGGCGACTCACTCAGTTGCCGCCTTGCCACAACCCGAATATCTCGGATATACGTCTGCATTAAGCATTATACGTGGGGGTAAGATTGTAGACAAAATCACCGCCCACGTAAAGGCATTAGTTTACAGAAGCGCTCAGGCCAGCCTGGTCAACTGCAACACCTGCCCCCATCGTGGTGGAGATGCTAACTTTCTTGATGTACACGCCTTTCGCCTGAGTCGGTTTTGCTTTTTTCAGCGCAACCAGCAGAGCTTCCAGGTTTTCTTTCAGTTTGTCAGCGTCAAAGTCCACTTTACCGATGGTGGTGTGGATGATGCCGTTTTTGTCGTTACGGTAACGAACCTGGCCAGCTTTAGCGTTTTTAACCGCTTCAGCAACGTTCGGCGTTACAGTACCCACTTTCGGGTTTGGCATCAGGCCGCGCGGACCCAGAACCTGGCCCAGCTGGCCAACAACGCGCATTGCATCCGGAGAAGCAATAACAACGTCAAAGTTCATTTCGCCTTTCTTGATCTGGTCAGCCAGATCTTCCATACCTACCAGTTCAGCACCTGCAGCTTTAGCAGCTTCAGCGTTTGCACCCTGGGTAAATACGGCTACGCGAACGGAACGGCCAGTACCGTGCGGCAGTACAGTTGCACCACGTACGTTCTGGTCAGATTTACGAGCGTCGATGCCGAGGTTAACAGCTACGTCCACGCTTTCTACGAATTTAGCAGTCGCCAGTTCTTTCAGCAGAGCGATAGCTTCGTTGATGTCGTACTGTTTGGTTGCATCAACTTTCTCGCGGATAACACGCATGCGCTTGGTCAGTTTAGCCATTTCTTAGTCCTCCACTACCAGGCCCATGGAACGTGCAGTACCTTCGATGGAGCGAGTCATCGCTTCAATGTCGGCACCAGTCATGTCGGCAGCTTTGGTCTGCGCGATTTCCTGCAGCTGAGCGCGGGAAATTTTACCCACTTTGTCTTTGTTCGGCTTACCGGAACCAGACTTGATACCAGCCGCTTTTTTCAGCAGAACTGCTGCCGGCGGAGTCTTGGTAACGAAAGTGAAAGAACGGTCAGCGTAAACGGTGATTACTACCGGAATCGGCAGACCTTTTTCGATGGAATCAGTTTTTGCGTTGAACGCTTTGCAGAATTCCATGATGTTTACGCCCTGCTGACCCAGAGCCGGACCTACTGGCGGACTCGGGTTAGCCATACCAGCTGCAACCTGCAGCTTGACATAGGCTTGTACTTTCTTAGCCATTATAAATTCCTCAAGTTGGGTAATAACGCCTCTGAGAGGCTCCCCGTGATATAAAAAATCGTTTTACGGGCAAGGCCCATAAAAACAAAAGGCGCGAAATTGTATTCCAATCTCGCGCCTTGTGCAACGATTAAATCGCCGCTTTTTTGATCGCTGGGTTAGGCTTTTTCAACCTGGCTGAAGTCCAGCTCTACCGGGGTCGCACGACCGAAGATAGAAACAGACACTTTCAGACGAGATTTCTCGTAATCCACTTCTTCAACAACACCGTTGAAGTCAGCGAACGGACCATCATTAACACGGACCATTTCACCCGGTTCAAACAGCGTTTTCGGACGCGGCTTATCACCAACCTGCTGCAGGCGGTTCATAATCGCATCGACTTCTTTATCGCTGATTGGCGCAGGACGATCGGAAGTACCGCCGATGAAGCCCATCACACGCGGTACGCTGCGCACCAGGTGCCAGCTCGCGTCGTTCATCACCATCTGAACGAGGACGTAGCCAGGGAAGAATTTACGTTCGCTTTTGCGACGCTGACCGCCACGGATTTCAACCACTTCTTCGGTTGGTACCATGACTTCACCAAACAAATCTTCCATGTTGTGTAATTTGATATGCTCACGCAGCGACGTTGCTACGCGGCCTTCAAAACCGGAAAACGCCTGAACGACGTACCAGCGCTTTTTAGGAGCTTCAGACATCTCAGAACCTCAGGCCAGTGATAAAGGATACCAGGCGAACCAGAATACCATCCAGTCCCCACAGGATCAGTGACATTACTGCGGTAACCGCAGCCACAATCAGCGTGGTGTGCAATGTTTCCTGGCGAGTCGGCCAAATGACCTTACGGACTTCGGTACGCGCTTCACGGGCAAAAGCAACGGTAGCTTTACCTTTTGTCGTTAACAGCGCGACACCACCCGCTGCAGCAATCAGAATTACTACGGCCAGCGCACGCAGCGGCAGCATAATGTCGCGATAAAGATAGTTGCCGACAATCGCCACCAGGAGCAATGCCACCACAACGACCCACTTCATCGCTTCCAGGCCGCGCCCGCTTCCTTGAGCTTCGGTATTCGCACTCATAAACCAACCTGTCAGAAGTTTTCTACAAACATTTTCACCCCGCGATCGCGAGGCAAACCAAATCGAAACGCGTATTAGCTTTTCGGATTATACGCCCTCAACAGAGCCTGTCTCAGCAATGATTATGACAAAGAAAATCACTGATGAGCCAGGTTCTGGTACGAAAGCGTGCAAAAAGGGCATCAAATGATGCCCTTTTAGTGCGCATTGCGTCAAATGTTATCGGCAATTAGCTCAGAACTTTTGCTACAACGCCCGCGCCAACGGTACGGCCGCCTTCACGGATTGCGAAACGCAGACCGTCGTCCATCGCGATCGGGTGGATCAGGGTAACAACCATTTTGATGTTGTCGCCCGGCATTACCAT
>NZ_JAENDM010000046.1:0-32727 GCF_019375075.1 Escherichia sp. XD33 | reverse complement strand
CTCAGCATTTTATTATGGTGATCCCCTGGGCGAAATGCGCCTGGTAAGCAGAGTTTTTGAAATGTAAGGCCTTTGAATAAGACAAAAGGCTGCCTCATCGCTAACTTTGCAACAGTGCCTCACACAGACATACACATAGGTATGTCTGTGTGACATACCTATGTACAGTGCCAGATGGCGTTGCTACGTGAAAAATAACCTACCCTACCCCTGCTTTTTTCGCAGATTTTACGTAGCACACCGTTGCTATAGCATTCATCTAAAAAGCTGAATGTCCTTTTCTGTCGCTGTTGCATTTTAATTCACTGAAAAATATTGAGTAATGAAAATGCCGGTAACGCGTCAAGCTGTTGGCCAACGCGACAGGCAGTATTGGAAGCAACAAAAAAAATGAAAGAAAAATCCCTCAAATGAAGGAGAAAAAACGGAACTACAGCCGAACGACAGGCACAAAAAAACCCGACTGGTAATCGGGCTTTTTTGCGTTTTCCAGTCTTGAGTTGGTGGCTCTGACCGGAGAAGGTTACTCTACACCTAACGTTTACATTTTATTCACTATGGTGCTGTAAAGCAACTAAATGTGGTTAAGGAACCACATTTAGTGGTGTAACGGGTGTTTTGTGTAGCGTATAATCAGTCAGTTAGTCATGTAGTTGGCTTGCAATCCTGCTGTTCCCGTATCTGCGGGTATGAACGATTTTAAAGTCCTGGCTGGATAAACAGGTGGTGCTGTATTCGGTGCTCTGGCAGGAGGAGGTCACTCTACACCTAACAATGCGAGAGAGCCGTTGTGACAGGCAGTGTATGAGCAAGCAACGGTGATTTCCTCCAGTTTTACTGGAGAAACGGATGATTAATATGTTAATCATCGTTCTCAGAGCTGTGGTCGCCGTTGCAAACGCGCTGATTGCAGTTCTGGAACTGATCCGCCAATTCATCGATTGATGACAACGGAAACGTAACTAAGGGCAGGAAGTGAACCGCTTCCTGCCCTTTAACAAAAAAGGAGGATTTATGGATTTTATGAGCATTTTGGGGCGCTGTTTACTTCTTCCTTTCCCTGTTGCGATGTTTGTCGGTTGCCTGTTTCCTGGCATCGATGATCGCTTATCCGGAATGCTTATGAGTGTTGCTGTGGGATGTTTATCGTGGTATGTCACCAGACCGAAGAACCGACAGACAAAGGCCGCGTAAGTGGCCTTTAATTGGGATACCCTTTAGTTACAACATTCTAATAGCTCATTCCATCCTCCGCTCATCCAGCAAACATAACCTCCCTGCCCCTCCCCACTACAGAAAGTGGCGCGCCCCGCCCGTACGGGCGGAATCTAATCGCTTAATTTTGAATGTTGTAACTAAACATACTCATTGCTGTATTGCCACAAGGTTTCGCAGCAAGGGAGGATACCGAAAGTAACGCTGTCACTTTTGCTTTCAAGTGACCAACCAACGGGTACATCACACTGACATACAATAATGTATTTCTTCATGATGTACATCATTGTAATTCATTGTGACATACACTATAGTATGTCCATGTGACATACGCATGCGTACATCACATAGAAATACACATGAGTAAATCACTGTGACATACAAGGAGTACTATGATTATCGTAATCGGTGGTGATAAAGGCGGTACAGGTAAATCACATCTGGCAACCAACTTAACTGTTTGCCTCTCACAACAGGGAAAGAGAACGGGGCTTGTTGAAACAGACCTGAATGGCTCGACCAAAAAATGGAATAAACGCAGAGAACAGGCCGGATTACCGCCCGTCGCATTAAATGAAGCCTATGGCGACATCAGTGCCAAAATAACAAAAATGGCAGATGTAGCAGAAATCCTCATTATAGATACTGCCGGATATGACAGCACGGAGTTCAGAACTGCACTAAAAGTTGCAGACATTGTGATTGTCCCGATCGACCCGCTTGCCCAGGTGGAAGCAGACAGTCTTCAGACTGTGACAAAAATTGTCAGGGATGCGCAAAAAATAAATCCCAGGCTGGCTGCACATGTGCTCCTGTATAAATGCCAGCCAAATACGTTCAGTGAACAACAAGAATTAAGAGACTCTCTCAACAGCCATGATTACTGGCTTAAACCAATGAAAAGCACGGTTTCTTTTCTCCGGGCCTTTGTAAGAGCAATGAATCAGGGAATGGGGGTTCACGAGTTAAAAAGTAATGTTAGCGGTGCCAGCCAGGCAAAAGCACAAATCGAACTCTTGCTGAAAGAACTGGAACTGTAAATCATAGTGACATACACTAATGTACATCATCATGATATACATTAGTGTGAAACAATCAGATTAGAAGGTACATCATGGCAAAGCTGGAACTACCAGAACTAGAACAAAACCAGGAAGTGAACGCCACAAAATTTGTTCAGGACGCAGGAAAACGCCCCACAGAGAACAAAACAAAACTGGCTTCATTCCGCATACCGAATGAATTGCTTGAATTCATTGATAACGAATCAAAAAGACTGCATCGTCCCAAGACAAAAATAATCAAAGCAGCATTACTGGCTTATCAGGATCTGGACGAAAACGAACTCATTAATTTGTGGTTCAGAGCTGACAGAAATGATTAATCATAGCAAGTGGCCCAATAAACTCTTTATCATTTTCTTTTAGATACTTATCTGAATGTACTAACTTCATCACTTTTAAATGTAGTTGTGATTCATTTTTAGTTACTCTTGCAATAAAATACCCTTGTACAGTTGTTGCACGGGTATTTAGGAGCACTAGATGAGCCTTATCGATTTAAGTTTATCAGGATTATCAGAACCAGGAACAAAACTTATTGAAAAAATAAGTGATGCTATTGGTGTGCTTTATGAACCTACAAGAATCAGGAAAAAAGCGAAGGCTGAAGCTGAAGCTAAACGCACAGAGCTAATTTCTAGGTTAGAGCTTGAGGGAATAGAAAAACGGGCAGTTGAGCGTTTTCTCAAACGTGAAACGAAACGACAGGAAAACATTGAAAATATAACAATGCAAGCAGCACAAAGTCTATCTGAGAGTGATAATGTTTCTGATATTGACGAAGATTGGATAGAGGCTTTCTTCAGGGAGTGTGAGGATATTAGTGACGAACAAATGCAAATGCTTTGGGGAAGAATTTTATCCGAAGAAGCAAAGTCAAAAGGTTCGTTTAGTCGTAGAACCTTAAAACTATTATCCACTATAAGCAAAGAAGAAGCGAACCTTATTACTTATTTTGGAAAGTTTGTTTGGCAGGCAAACAAACTCACTCCAATTTTATTTACCGATGAGAATGGAGATACTGAAGGTATAACTTTCGATAAACTTTCGGTTTTAGACTCCTTAGGCGTTATTCAACAAGGCATTGGTTATAGTTTAAGATACAAATTATAAATACTCTCAAGTGTATATTCAGTATGGGATTGCGCAATGATTGCCTAATAAAATTTCTGAAATATTTCTGTATCGCATAATTTTTTATATCAGATAAACTGTACTGGATTTCTTAAAAAATTGCAGTATAATTGCCGCAATTATCCCACCGTTTATTTTTTGAGTAGTTTCTCATGATGCAGCATACTTCTGTGTGGTACCGACGCTCGGTCAGTCCGTTTGTTCTTGTGGCGAGTGTTGCCGTTTTCTTGACCGCGACCGCCAATCTTACCTTTTTTGATAAAATCAGCCAAACCTATCCCATCGCGGACAATCTCGGCTTTGTGCTGACGATCGCTGTCGTGCTCTTTGGCGCGATGCTACTGATCACCACGCTGTTATCATCGTATCGCTATGTGCTAAAGCCTGTGTTGATTTTGCTATTAATCATGGGCGCGGTGACCAGTTATTTTACTGACACTTATGGCACGGTCTATGATACGACCATGCTCCAAAATGCCCTACAGACCGACCAAGCCGAGACCAAGGATCTATTAAACGCAGCGTTTATCATGCGTATCATTGGTTTGGGTGTGCTACCAAGTTTGCTTGTGGCTTTTGTTAAGGTGGATTATCCGACTTGGGGCAAGGGTTTGATGCGCCGATTGGGCTTGATCGTGGCAAGTCTTGCGCTGATTTTACTGCCTGTGGTGGCGTTCAGCAGTCATTATGCCAGTTTCTTTCGCGTGCATAAGCCGCTGCGTAGCTATGTCAATCCGATCATGCCAATCTACTCGGTGGGTAAGCTTGCCAGTATTGAGTATAAAAAAGCCAGTGCGCCAAAAGATACCATTTATCACGCCAAAGACGCGGTACAAGCAACCAAGCCTGATATGCGTAAGCCACGCCTAGTGGTGTTCGTCGTCGGTGAGACGGCACGCGCCGATCATGTCAGCTTCAATGGCTATGAGCGCGATACTTTCCCACAGCTTGCCAAGATCGATGGCGTGACCAATTTTAGCAATGTCACATCGTGCGGCACATCGACGGCGTATTCTGTGCCGTGTATGTTCAGCTATCTGGGCGCGGATGAGTATGATGTCGATACCGCCAAATACCAAGAAAATGTGCTGGATACGCTGGATCGCTTGGGCGTAAGTATCTTGTGGCGTGATAATAATTCGGACTCAAAAGGCGTGATGGATAAGCTGCCAAAAGCGCAATTTGCCGATTATAAATCCGCGACCAACAACGCCATCTGCAACACCAATCCTTATAACGAATGCCGCGATGTCGGTATGCTCGTTGGCTTAGATGACTTTGTCGCTGCCAATAACGGCAAAGATATGCTGATCATGCTGCACCAAATGGGCAATCACGGGCCTGCGTATTTTAAGCGATATGATGAAAAGTTTGCCAAATTCACGCCAGTGTGTGAAGGTAATGAGCTTGCCAAGTGCGAACATCAGTCCTTGATCAATGCTTATGACAATGCCTTGCTTGCCACCGATGATTTCATCGCTCAAAGTATCCAGTGGCTGCAGACGCACAGCAATGCCTATGATGTCTCAATGCTGTATGTCAGCGATCATGGCGAAAGTCTGGGTGAGAACGGTGTCTATCTACATGGTATGCCAAATGCCTTTGCACCAAAAGAACAGCGCAGTGTGCCTGCATTTTTCTGGACGGATAAGCAAACTGGCATCACGCCAATGGCAACCGATACCGTCCTGACCCATGACGCGATCACGCCGACATTATTAAAGCTGTTTGATGTCACCGCGGACAAAGTCAAAGACCGCACCGCATTCATCCGCTGATTTCTCCCTGTATTTTTTCCAAACCCACCGCACACTCCATTCGTATTATGGGCGGTGGGGTGGGGTTTGTTATGCCGTATTTATCAAATAAACGCCTACTTGCTGAGATGAGTATCGCTCTTGTCATGGCGATCGTTGCCACGCTGACCCTTGAGCACAGTCAGATTGATCTGATGGTCGCTGATTGGTTTTATCTGGGTATGGGGCATTGGATGGTTGCCAAGCAAGCTTTTTTGCCAGATTTGCTACTGTATTCTGGACTAAAAAAGCTGCTGATGGCGATGCTGATCTACTTGCTGGTTGCGACCATTTGCCGTGCTTATCATGAGAAAAAGGGCAATGCTATCACTGCCAAGTGGCTTGTCCCAGTGACAAAATTTCGCGTGCGTGAGCTTGCGTATCTGGTGCTGACTTTGATCCTAGTGCCGACAGTTGTCGCGTCATTGAAGGCATATACTCATGTGGTCTGCCCTGTGCATTTGACGATTTTTGATGGTACGCTGCCGTATTTGCCGATGCTTGATAGTATGCGTAACACCATTCCTGATAAGTGCTTTCCTGCGGCGCATGCCAGTAGCGGATTTGCGCTGTTTGCCTTTGCGTTTGCGCCAAGTTTGCGCCGCCGTCGTGGTGCGATCATCATCGTGGTGATGGCATTGGGCTGGGCGATGGGCTGCTATAAGATGATTATTGGCGATCATTTTTTGAGCCATACGGTGGTGTCGATGATGCTTGCGTGGGCGATGTCGGCAGGGCTTGCGTGGGTGTTTTTTAAGAAGGGTGAACAAGTTTAATCGGCTTTAAAAGTAAAAACGGTCGTATCGGTTATTACGGAACGGTTTTTTCAGTTGAGTTTCAAAGCGATGATTCATCAACCTGGAAACTACCAATAGGAACGGCTTTACTTACGCCTATCGGTCAAGAATTGATGAAAATATGCGGTTCCACTCCAGATATTGCGTATTTAAATAAATTCCTCAACAAAATAAATGTTGAAGGAAGCCAGGTAAAACTATCAATTATTAATATGTAAAGAGGTCGAGTTACCTGTCTGAGTTCCACTAACCATAATTAAAAGCGACCGCAAAAACTGCCCAGTGAAAACTGTGTTGCCAGTAATCACAAATGCAGCAAGTACTAATAAAGAGCCTGTTAAGCCCGCAAATATGTGGGCTTATTTTTAATTACTCTTCATCATCCCGCAGGAACTGACAAAAATCTTCGCTCCCCATCATATCGACAGTGTTTTTAAATTCGAAAAAAGAAATTCCTGTCATAGCACACACGCGCTGGATAATCAGTTTTTTCTTTTGCTGTCTGACGGTTGCGGTTTCACCAAACTGGATAACAGCCAGGACTGTTTCATCATATGATTTCAGGACAAAATCACAGGTTATATTCTGCACTTCACGGATTAAATCTTTTACAGCTTCCTCGCTACCATGAGGACGAACAAATTCAATGAGCCGTATTTTGGGAAAAACGGAATAATCAGGTATAATATTACGTGAAAGAATGCCTAAAAACTCTGATTCATTATTTGAGAGTAAGGGTACTTTAGTAAAACAATCAACCTCCCCAATGGCTGTAAAAGCATTGGTTGTCAAAGCTGGATTGTTCTTAATAAAATCAGAGAATACATTTTCAGCTGATGGCAAAACAACAGCAGAATTATGTTGTTCATCTCGTTTTTTATTACGGTTAAATATCATTTCATATTCCTTTTAAAAGAGCCTGCGGCAGGCACAGGCAAAAACATCGTTTTTGGACAATCTGATTCAAATGTTAACATTTGACATCGGATTGTCTATCCTGCATTGTTCTTTACTGTCTGTAAGATCGGCGCTCATTCTTCCGGCGTTCTCCCGATACCAAAAAGACGGAACGCAAAACGGCTTTCGATCCACCATTCAAAAATCTGCTCTGCGCAACCACAAACAGTTAAGGCGATCCATGCAGCAAGAACAACGTAACTACTGACATCTGCACCCATGTACCAGGCGATAGTTAAACCCATCACTGCGATACCGCCTAAAAACTGCAACAAGAAACGAAATCCCGCAAGAATCCCCAATGGAATAACAACAACCAGATAAAGGGAAGCAGCCAGAAGGTATCTGACAGGTGTCAGCAGATAAAAGAACCTGGATATTTTCTTTTTGTCAGAATAAACGGCATCATTTGCAACATCGGTTGAATGATCATTCATGCTGTCCCTGATTCTTTGAAAATCTACGATATTATCCTTCATATTGTTATGACCTCAATTTTCAGGTGGGTACATTTTATCAAACATATTAGTAAACTCTGAGTCTTCCCTGGTATCGCCCTCATAACCAATTGTATAAGAGAACTTTAATTTATAAACTTTTCTCCCAATTTTTTCTGAAACTACGAAACTTAAGTTCTTTACTTCCGTATGTTTCATGATTTCTTTTACTGATTTATTAAGAACATCTCTTTTAAAAGCAGGATAATCTGGATACTTATAATCCTTCACCCCCCCCGCCCCTATTGTATAAAGATTCAATTCATCTTTAAGTTCATCTATTGTCATTTCAAAACTATTCGCGCGAGAATTATTACTATATATTTTACGAATGAGTTGATATAGTGATGCAGCATTAACACTTGTCAGTCGAACAACAGATAATAAAACTTGCGTTGTATAACGTTTTTCTTCACCAATAAGTTTACATAAAAATCTTTTCGCTTCTTTCGTAAACTTGATCCCCACTCTACCTTCATTCCTGTAATAAGTAGAAAAAACAGTCAGACTCAAATTCATTGAATCAGGTACATTACTTTTAGTGAACTTAAATCCCAAATCACTACTCAGTTCTAATATTTCATCATGTTTCAGCTTAAGAAGCGTCGTATCTAATATATTAGAGCCATCCCTCAAAGCAAGATAAGCCGCATCAGGCTTAACCTGAACCCATTTAATGTAATCGGCAACTGTCACATAAAATATGTGATCATCATCGAATTCATTTTTAGAGTTTATCTGGCACATGGCTAAAAATAAGACTTTTTTAGCAGCCATAGGCAATGTTGACAGCGTTGAATTCAATTCATTTCGATGTCTCACTTTTGTTAAGCGAGAAAGGGAAGTCTTATTTGTCGTCATTCTCATTGTTCCAACACTCTTGATAATCAGACTTTAACACCAGAAACATGATATTACAACACAATCAATATCATGTTTAACCGAGTATCTTCTCATGTTTCATATCTGTGATTTATCTCACAAAGGTAATCCATGCTCAAAATCCACACTGGATTCAAGGCAGATTAACAACAGATTCAAAATAGATTCACCAGAAAGAACAACGAATTAGTATTCTTATGACACATTTTGTGGATATCACCGAGGAAGCTCTCATGTTTAACCGAGGAAGCTCTCATGTTTAACCGAGGAAGCTCTCATGTTTAACCGAGGAAGCTCTCATGTTTAACCGAGGAAGTTATCATGTTTAACCGAGGAAGCTCTCATGTTTAGACAAAAAACACGCTTAAAATCAATAAATTAGAGCTACTCTAAGTTTTTAAGTTTTTAAGAAAAACAAGAAAAGATAAGGCTTTTAATGCGTGCGAATATTCAGGAACTGTGGATAACTCAACAAAACCAGCAACGATGATGGTTCCTTACCATAAATCTGTCCCCTGATGATTATTACCCGCAAGCTAAAACAAACATCATCAATCATTAAAACTCATAACTTTCAATAACATAAAATCATCAAAAAAATATTTGATGCCTTATGTATCTCAATTTTCAAGACCATAAATTTGTCCCTAGTTAACTTTAACTTATTGAAATAAATATAATATTCGTGCGTACTGATCCTAATGTCACATCGCAAAAATTCCGCTTCCTCGCTCACTCAGTCGCTACGCTCCTGCCGTTCGGCTGCGGCGAGCGGTATCTCCTTTCTCAAAACCAGAGAGATTCAGATCATATGATCCGTTATTTGATCCTTTTTGGATCTTCCACTAAGAAGCCCTGAATCGCGCTCTGCCGCTTCGTTCGATACAACCATGAGGAAAACCATGCGAAATGAAAAAAATCGCTTAAAATGCGATTCAGAGCGTTTTAGGGAGGTTCTGTTAGTTCTCCTGCATTGCGCCCGTAGTTCGCTAACGCTCACACGCGCAGTACAGCGCCCCGCCATGCTGCAATGCACCAGGGCGGGGTAAACTCGCTTGCGCTCGCGCTAACTGCGGCATTCTGCGGCGCAAATCAGCATAATCATGGCCTGCTGGTCAGTTGGGCTTTGCAGGGTGAAGGGATGGCCTGTGCACCCTGGTACGTTCGTCAGCGGCTGCGCCGCGCTTCGGGGCGATGTGGCTCCTGTGCTGCCCTGGTATTTTCGTTCGCCCCTTCCATCCGCTTACGCGGATTAAAAAACGTGATAACAATCACTTATCGAGTAAAAAAACGGGAGAAAACTTGCAAATACGACTTAAAGGTCGTATTATTGTTTCATCGAAAGGGGAATGGCCCCTCTCACAATAGCCCAGCAGGGCAGGAGATTAAAAAAATGAATATCCAGGAAGCATTAAACGTTTTTGGATTATCCGGCGAATTAACTGAAAAAGATATCAAAGCAGCATACAGAAAAGCCGCTTTAAAATATCATCCAGATCGTAACCCGTTAGGGGCTGAACTGATGAAAGCGGTAAATGCAGCTTTTGATGTATTGATGGCAAATATTGATAAAATAAATCAGTTCCAGAGCACTGATGAACATGCACGATATAATTACGGTGATGACCTGGAAAAAGTATTAAACGTTCTTTCTGGTTTATCTGGTCTGGTATTTGAAGTGATAGGTAACTGGGTCTGGATTAGTGGAGAAACCATTACACATAAGGAAACTTTAAAAGAAATCGGGTGTAAATGGGCGGCAAAGAAAAAACAATGGTTTTATCGTCCAGACGAACATAAAAGTTACTGGAATCGTGAAGAACACACGATAGAAGAAATCCGCGCAAAATACGGTACAACCGGACAGCGCAGGGCGACAGGGTGGCAACGCGTGGAAACCAGAGCGTAACCAGAACGGGGGCGAGAAGCCCCCGATATTATAGCCAGCCCGTCTTTTGGGGCATCGAACCCAAAAAGACGGGAACAGCAGCCACGTAGCAAAAAGGGAAACAGATGAACTCTTTTTTTGAACAATATCACCCTGTCTTTGAAGTTGTCTGCCGTATCCTGGGGAACGGCTGGCGCGTGAACAAACTTGATGATTGTTCGTCTCGTATAAAACTGACGTCACCGCAGTTTAAAAATTACTCTGTGCATATTCGGATGGAAAAAGACCGCTTTTCTGTGGTGGGGAGTGTGGATAGTCGTTCCTGGCGTAGTCCGCATCATGTTTGCACGTTATCCAGAAAACGGAATCCCGTTGATATTGCAGCCGATATCGAGCGAAAAATTCTGGTAAATGCTTCGCAGGAGGTGTTACAGGCGATTGAGTATGAGAAACACCAGGTGGAAAAAAAGGACGAAATTCTGATCCTGAAAGGTATGTTATCGCAACTTGTCCAGCTTGAAAGCTGGTATGGGGCATTGACAGGCTTTAAAGCTGAAAACGGATTGAACGGTAAAGTCACCGAACAGGGCGACAGTTATGATTTACAGATTCGGGGCTTGAGTATAGATCAACTTGTTAAAATTACAGGGTATTTGAAACAGTTATGAGAAAAAATAAAGGTGATGTGACTTATTTTCTTGAAAAAGAAGGTGACAATTACAGGCTTACAAAAAGGATAAAAGCCAGAACAAATGTTAAAATCGGGAACAAAACTACGAAAATTACATTGTATGATGCTGTACTGAATGAGAATGAATTACAACATATTGATTTTACGTGTGCCGGATTAAGGGAAGACGATGAGACGCCAGTTAAGAATTTAATTAAGGAGTTTATGTTAAATGAAACCCGATAATACACCTGAAAATGTAAAAAAATTACGTTTAAAAGCAGGATTAACACAAAAGGAATGCAGTCATATTTATGGTGTTGGGCTAAGAACCTGGCAGAAAAAAGAGGAAGTTAATACTCAAAACAGTCAAAGTCTGTCACTGGTTGAGTTTGAGTTTCTTTTGTTACTTGCAGGAGAACATCCTGAATACGTGCTCTGCAAAAGGGAGTCAAAATAAAATGACCTGTGATGGTTTTATATTAGTACCTGGAGTTGCGCTCGTAGCTCGCTGACGCTCACACGCGCAGTACAGCGCCCCGCCATGCTGCAATGCACCAGGGCGGGGTAAACTCGCTTGCGCTCGCGCTAACTGCGGCATTCTGCGGCGCAAATCAGCATAATCATGGCCTGCTGGTCAGTTGGGCTTTGCAGGGTGAAGGGATGGCCTGTGCACCCTGGTACGTTCGTCAGCGGCTGCGCCGCGCTTCGGGGCGATGTGGCTCCTGTGCTGCCCTGGTATTTTCGTTCGCCCCTTCCATCCGCTTACGCGGATTAAAAAACGTGATAACAATCACTTATCGAGTAAAAAAACGGGAGAAAACTTGCAAATACGACTTAAAGGTCGTATTATTGTTTCATCGAAAGGGGAATGGCCCCTCTCACAATAGCCCAGCAGGGCAGGAGATTTAAAATGAAATGCTCATCTGTTTTTACTTCAACCACTAATCATGTTTTCACATTCGAACGAGTAACGCTTTGCACTATTATCCTTATGCATAAGGATACTGGACAACAGTATGTTGTCATATTTACTGATAACAATAAAATTCGTGACTATAAAGCCGGAATTGTTCCTCAGTTTGGCGAACTTAAGCAGAGTGATGTTGATTTAGTCCTTTTCTACAGGGACGAATATGAAAAATATTTTGATTCATTAAAAGATGGCGATGAATGCTTGAGTTTTAAAGATTTTATTGAGTGTCTTTGTTAAGCATTATGAATGCAGGGGCATCCCTGCATTTTCTGGAAATTTCAATATTGATTCTGAAATTGTCTATTAACATCAATGCAAGGGAAATTCATGAAAACGTTAAAACAAGCCGCAATGCAGTTTGCATCTGATCTGCGTAATAATCGCTGTTTTAAAGCTGCTTATAATGATGCTCTGTTAGAGCTTGATCGGGAAGATTTAAACGCCATTGTACAATGCACATTTCTTTTTGAGCCAAAACGAACATTAGCCGAACTTGATAAATTAATTAAAAAGATAGAAGTAGAAGAAGATTATGAGTTTTGTGTATCCCTTGATAAAGGTAAAGGATTACACGAAGTCAGAACATTTAAAAGTGAGCGTGAGGCGTTGGATGCTTATCGCATTTTGACTCTTTACGGATACACAGTAACTATAGAAAAGAAGGAGGGTAATGACTGACTATTCAAGGTGTGATCAGGTTGTTCCACCAACCTGATCACGTTATCGACAATCAAAACTGAATGAGGTTTTTAAATGTCAACGCGGCAGATCGTACAGCTTGCTGATTCCCTTGTCAAAGGCTGGGAAACCAGAATTCCGGCAATGAAATTTAGCGAATGGGATCAATTCCGGTGGTGGTTAAACTACTTGCAAGGGTATGAAATGTTTTAAATAAAAAAAGGGGCTTTCTGCCCCTTTGTATTTTTTGACAAAAATGCCATGTGTAACTATAATTAGTTGCATATCTATAGGGGATGGATTTATGGGGAAAACAGATAAGCTACTGGCAAAGTTTTTAAACAGTAAAAAAACGTTTGAATGGGATGAACTGGTCGTTTTGTTTTCCTCTTTGGGATATGTCAAAAAGGAAATGCAGGGGTCAAGAGTGCGGTTTTTCAATGCTGAAATCAATCACACCATATTAATGCATCGTCCACATCCGGAAAGTTATATCAAAGGTGGTACGCTGAAAGCAATTAAACAGAATCTGAAAGAGGCTGGATTATTATGAAACATTTAAAATATAAAGGATATTTAGGCACGGTTGAACCCGATTTTGAAAATAATGTCCTGTATGGAAAACTGGCGTTTATTCGGGACCTGGTAACTTATGAGGCTTCTACATTAGCTGAACTGGAACAGGAGTTTAAAACATCTGTTGATCTGTATTTACAGTCTTGTGTGGAGGATGGAAAGGAACCTGATACCCCGTTTAAAGGCGTGTTTAACGTCAGGCTTGATCCAGAACTGCATCGTCGGGTAGCAGAAATGGCGATGGAAGAAGATTTATCGTTGAATGCCTTTGTTAATAAGGCTCTGGAAAAAGAAGTCAGCAATCATCGCGCAGGGGCTTAATTGCCCTTGTTTTTATGCCCTGTAAGGGCATGGGAGGCGCTTTGCGCCGGAAGCCCCGCAGCGCAGCGAGGACTTAAAAAGCGTTACGGCTTCAGCCGTAACAATTCCCAGCCCTGCCAGGCCTGTTTTTTCTTTCACAAATCTTTCAGCTATACGTTTGCCTGATGGTCGAAGACGAAAGAATCTTTCAGCAACGAAATCTGGACATATGCAGCGACGATTTTATAGCCAGGCACAGTGCCACATATGGTACAATCAATGCAGGATAGACAATCCGATGTCAAATGTTAACATTTGAATCAGATTGTCCAAAAACGATGTTTTTGCCTGTGCCTGCCGCAGGCTCTGTTGGGGTGACTTATGAAGATGATAGCGTTCAGGCTAAGTGATGATGAGTTAAAATTTGCAGAACATAACGCTATTTTAAGTGGATTTACCAGTATCAATGCTTTTGCTAAGCATAACGTGCTTAATATTGAAACCAAGCCTGTTAACATCCCAGTTAATAATGAACCAGCAAAGCTGGTATCAGTGCGTCTTTACCCTCATGAAATAGAACTTGTTAAACGTAATGCTGCTCTTCACGGCATGAGCATGAGCAGAGAAATTGCTATTCGTGTGCGTCAGTCTTTGTTAAAGAGTGAAGTCTGTCTTTACCCTGATGAAGTTAAGGAACTTAAAAAACTATCAACTGCTGTAGATCGTGTTGGTCGCAACATTCATTTTATCATAAAAGGTGAAAGATTCTGTACGGTTAACGATCCAGATTTCAGAAAAGACGTTATTGAAGTGATTGAACTGTGTAAGCAAATTGATTCAAAACTTGAAACGTTAACCAAGAGTGTTGTTAACAGATTTGGGTGATTTATGGGTGTGTATGTAGAACAGGAATACCGTATTAAACGCGCTAAAGGGACTGGGCGTGATCCGAAATCTCCTAAGTTATCGGGAAGACATATACATGCCAGTAAATCGGCTTTTAATCATAAAGTCAGACATGGTGCGGACAAGAAAGCATATACCTGGACACCTACAAAAGAAGTCACTTTTAAAATCACTGGCTCAGGTAAAACAGCCGCAGGCATCAAAAATGGTATTGATTACATTACCCGTAATGGTGAACTTGAGGCTTACTGTTATGATGGAAAAGGTTCAGAGCAAACAGGGAAAGGAGAAGACTTTAATAGGGAGTTTACTTCAACTTTATCTAAAGGAAATGATTACTCCAGGACATATCGTGGAGAAAACATCGATCATGTGAAAAACATGGTCTTTTCACCACCACCAGAAGCTGGAGTAAGCAGGGAAGACGCTCTGAAAGCTACGGTAGAATTTCTTAAAGAGACTTATCCAAACCATGCTTTCGTTGCCGTATACCATGATGATAAAGAAGATCATCCTCATGTACATGTTAATATTAAACTTCGTGATGAAGAAACAGGAAGAAGATTAAGACTTACTAAATCTGAAACCAGGAAGTTCAGAAACGGTTTTCATAGAAAACTGAAAGGTATGGGATATGATGTTACCGCTACCTGGAAAAAAGATCCCGAACGTAAACGGGAGATTGAGCGATTACAGGCTGAAAATCCGAAAAGACTCCGGAATGTTTACAAGGTGGTGGATTTTGGGGAGACTTCATATCAGAATAAGGCAGGGGAAAAACGAACACCTTTCCTCACTTATGAAACTTTAAAAGGTGGAAAACAGGTTACGATTTGGGGTAAAGACCTGAAAAATCATTTCGAGTCTGAAAAGCTCCAGCCAGGAACGCTTATCAAAGTAAAAAAACTGGCTCCTACGCTTGTACGTAGTCCAATGTTTAATGATGATGGAACTGTTGCAGGCTACAGGGAAACGCATCGCAATAACTGGCAGATTGAAAATATTGCCCTTGAGCGGAACAGAGAACGTCAGGTTCATGAGCGTGAAACCAGGCAGCCGGAAGAGAGCGACGTTAAAAAGCAGCTATCCAGAAAACATGAGCAAGGTCACAATATCGGGTTTGCTCTTGAACACGGGTTTACAAAGGATTCAGAAGAACATAAAAAACTAAGAATACAGCAAGAGAGGAACTGGAAAGGCCTGGGATTTTAATTTGATTTTGGCGCAGGTGAACAAAGCGGCTACTTTGCTCACCTGCTGATCACAACAACCTACGAGGGAGGTTATCATGACTGAGCATGATGCTATCTGCATTTCTGGACTTCATCAAATTTTTAGTGATGAAGAACATTTGAGTGAGCAACAAAAAGACATTATTCTGATGTACGCTTATGGCTATACCCTGAATGAAATTGCTGATTTCAAAGGACTAAAGCCTTCAACTGTCAGAAAATATCTCGATTCTGTAAGAGCTGAACTGGGAGGTGTCTCGTTGGCAGGGATCAGAACACTGGTACTCATTCGGACTAATGCCCTTCTCGTGTCAAGTCTTTCCAGGATCAGTGAGAGGGGGAATTTATGAAAAAATATCTGCTTTTTGCTTTGCCGTTCTTCGTTGTTGGTTGTAGTGAAGAAGTAAAAAGTGTGGATTGGTGGGGGCAGCATCTTACGGAAGCTAAACAAAAGCAGGCAGAGTGTGAGAAGTCTGGCTCTGATTCTCAGAACTGTAAGAATGTTAAACAAGCATTGTTTATTCAGTCTCAGAAGGATGCTCCAGTCCCTACATTCGATTAACTAATGTTTCAATCATACTAGAGCGCCCATATGGGCGCTTTTTTTTGCATGATCACACGAATCATAATATGACCATTTTGTCAATGTTATTTGATCGTATTGTTGAGCATTGTTATTTTGCGAATCATGTTCGCATCTAAAACAAATCCAAAACACACTTATAGTGGATTGATTAAATGAAGGAGAAATCAGATAAGTCATCGGAAAAAGGGGTTTATGTCACGATAAAACTCGATCCCAGGTTGAATGCATTTATCGAAGAGAAAACGAAAACATCTTTGCTTAGTAAGAGGAAGCAAATTATTTACTTATTAATGCAGAGTATGCGTATTGATGGATATATGGAGCGTTAGCTATGGCGTCTTTATTCCCAGCCTTGTTGCTGTGTGCGGCGTCAGTTCATCCGGATACGATAAATGATATTGCACGGGTCGAGAGTGGCTTCAATCCTTATGCTGTGGCTGAAATTATTCCTGAAAGGGAACGCGGTAGCTATGGCAAAAGTGTTATCAGTCATATGCCCAAAAGTAAGGAGGAAGCTCTAACAGTTATCAGAGAAATTGAAAACAGAAAAAGACGTTATTCTGTCGGATTGATGCAGATTACCAGCAGTAATTTTTCTTTTTATTCCACGTCCGCAGAAAAACTCCTTGATTCGTGTGAAAACTTGTCTGTTTTCGAAAAGATTATCGTGGATTGTTATAAACGAGGGAGGAGCCTGGAGAATGCGCTTAGTTGTTACTATACAGGAAATTTTAGTAACGGTAAGCGAAAAGAAAAAGAATTTAATAATACAAGTTATGTTGAGCGAATTGGTTATACAGGGAACGAAAAAAAATATGTTGTACCAGGTACAAGAAGCAACGGGGGAGAACAGCGAAAAAATCGTTCACACAATGCGTCAGTTATCTGGCCCGAAACCATTCTGAAATCTGCTTTTGTTGATAACTCACATCCAACAAAAGTTATTAATTAACAGGACTTATAAAATGTCATTTAAGAAATCAGTATGTAATCGTATCAGTTCATCTGTCACTGCTGTAATGCAGCGTAAAAATAAGGTAGTTATGGCAGTCGCCGGGGCAACAGTTGCATCACCGGCCTTTGCGGATGGATTTTCAAAAGCGGAAACACTGCTGGAAAAGGTTAAAACAGGGCTTAGTGGCCTTTCACTGGTCACGGTGACTATTGCCTGTCTGTGGGTCGGCTACAAGGTTCTGTTTGGTGGAAGCACGATTCGTGAATGCTCACCTATCATCATCGGGGCAATTGTTATCGCCAGTGCGGCTGAAGTTGCATCAATGATGGTTAACTAATAAAGCGGGGACGATAGTATGTCTACACTTTATAAAGCGATGACACGCCCTGCTATGTATGTGGGTGTTCCTGTCGTCCCTCTTACTGTGGTTGCAGGGGCGTTATTTCTGGCGGGGGTTTATATCAGCAAGCTGATCTGGCTGGCTATTCCTGTCGCGGTTTTTGTTCTCAGAATGATCACTAAACAGGACGACCACATTTTTAACCTTTACTTTCTTAAGCTGAAAATGCTCGGAAACTCAGTGTGTAATCGTTTTTTTGGCGCACGAGCGTTCCTCTCCGGACAATATGAAGCTGTTGAAATTGATGAGTTTGTTAATGCCATGAAACTGAATGAGCGAATCACTACTGGTAAATATATACCCTATTCAAGCCATGTTGATAAAAATATTGTCAAAACAAAGAACGGTGATTATGTAGCGACATGGCAACTGATGGGGATTAACTTTGAGTCAATCTCTGCGGAGATGTTAGAAACTATTGACTCACAGGTTGCCACTCTTGTTCGTTCATTTTCCGGACTGCCCGTTTCATTTTATAACCATTCATGCAGGGCGAGTTTTTATGATGCCTTTACCACAAAATCAGGTAATAAATATGCTGATATAATATCAGATTGTTACTATGGTTCGATGAAGAAAAATAAATTCAAGGGGAACACTCTTTACTTTACGCTGATCTACAGACCAGATGGGCGTGTAGAAAAACTGGAAAAACGCAAAAAAAGTATTAAAGAAAAGAAAGATGATATTAACATTCATGTGAAGAGAATGAATGAAATGATTAATACATTCTCTGGCGCTCTTGATAAATTTACCTGTAAACTTCTTGGTATGTATGAGGAGAACGGAAAGGTATTTTCTTCTCAACTGTCATTCTATAATTATCTTCTGACAGGGAAGTTGCAAAAAATCAGAGTCACTGATTCTCCGGTGTATAACGTTCTTGGTGGAGTGGATGTATTTTTTAATCATGATACCGGACAGATATGCCGCATTGATGGAAATAAATTCTTTCGTTCTATTGAAATTAAAGATTTCTGTAGTGAGACTGCATCCGGTGTTTTTGATGTGCTCCAGTATTCTGATGCTGACTATATTATTACGCATTCATATACATCCATGAGCAAATCAGAAGCATTGAGTACCATTAAACGTGCGGAAAAACAGTTAAAGAGTACAGAAGATGATGCGGTTACTCAATTGCAGGAACTGGAAAAGGCAAAAAATGATATTGTGTCCGGTGATATATCCTTTGGTTACTACCATTTCACGCTAATGGTAATGGCGGACAGTATCAGGGAGCTTGACGAATCTGTAAGTAAAATTACGGCAGACTTTACTGACCTGGGCATTATTCCGGCATTGTCAACCATGTCATTGCCAGCGGCATATTTTGCCCAACTTCCGGCGGTTTTTCATTTAAGGCCGCGTTTATCTCCGGTATCGAATGTAAATTTTGTTGAACTGGCATCATTCCATAATTTCTACCAGGGGAAACGCGATAAAAACTGCTGGACAGAAGCGGTTGCTATTCTCAAAACACCAAGCAAACAGGCGTATTATCTGAATTTACATAACTCAGTACTGTTTAAAGATGAAACAGGTGAAAAGAATCTTGCTAATACTAAAGTTATAGGAACGGCGGGTTCAGGTAAGACAATGTTTCTGTCATATCTTGCCTGTTCATTACAGAAATACAATAACCCCGAAACTTTTGCTGATTCTGCAAAAAATAAGAAGTTAACGTGTGTCTTTCTTGATAAGGACAGAGGGGCTGAATTATGTATCCGAATGCTTGGTGGGGAATATTACACCGTAAAAAGCGGTGAGCCGACAGGATGGAATCCTTTTGCTCTGGAGGCAACAAAACGTAACCGTATTTTTGTCAAGCAACTGATGGAGATTCTGTGTACCAGAAATGGTGAAAGATTATCGACAAGAGAAAGATTGCTTATTAGCGAAAGTGTTGATGCTGTGATGGATTTTCCTCCTGGCGAAATGCGGGAATATGGCATTACCAGAATGCTTGAGCATCTTATGCAGAGAGATGATCGGGATGAGCAGGAGAACGGGATTATCCTTCGTTTGTCCCAATGGGCTAATGGTCAGGCTCATGGCTGGGTTTTTGATAATGCTAAAGACACATTCAATATTCAGCATGTCAATAATTTTGGCATTGATGGCACCGAGTTTCTTGATGATCCGATGGTATGTGCACCAATTACTTTCTATCTGCTGTATCGCATTACGCAGCTTCTGGACGGTCGGCGTCTTGTTATCTTCCTGGATGAGTTCTGGAAATGGCTACAGGATGAAGCATTCAGCGACTTTGTCTATAACAAGCTGAAAACAATTCGTAAGCTGAACGGGCTGGTTATTCCGGCAACTCAGTCTCCGGATGAAATACTGAAGAATAAGATTTCACGGGCTGTGGTTGAAGTATGCAGCACCAGTATTTATCTGGCTAACCCTGATGCCGATTACAATGATTATGTGGAAGGGCTTAAGCTGACACCAGAAGAATTTAATATTGTTAAAAATCTTGATCCAATGTCGAGACAGTTCCTGATTAAAAAAAGCAGTCTTAAAAAGGGGGATGGTAAATCATTTTCAGCACTTGCGACACTCGATTTATCGGGACTTGGTGGATATCTGAAAATATTGTCTGCCAGTGCAGATAATCTGGAAATTTTTGAAAGTATTTATCATGAAGGAATGGAGCCTGATGACTGGGTTCCTGAATATCTCGAACGGGCAATCTGACAGGTGAATTTATGAAACGTGTAAAAACATTGATGCTGATATCATTATTGACGGCTTCATTTTATAGTAGCGCAGGAATTCCGGTTGCTATTGATGCCAGTCCGGAATGGGCTGTTGAAGCCGCAAGATGGACAGAACGACTCAAACAATGGTCCGAAACTGCGCAACATTATCAGAGTCAGATTCAGGCATATAAAGACCAGTTAGCCACGGCAACAGGTATAAGGAATATTGCGGCATTCACAAATGAACTAAGTAATCTACAATCAGAACTGACAAATATTTATAAGCAGGGGAACAGTTATATTTCTGATTTTACCAGTAATCCCGAAGGTGCATTGAGCAGCCAGGCTAAAAATCTGTTCAGCAAGTATGGAGCCTTCGATATGTGTAATACGGGCTATGAACGTAATGATAATCTCTGTAAAGCACGGATTGTGTCAACGGCTGCCAGTATTGAACAGGGAAATGAGATCAATAAGCAGTTATCAAGTGCAATGTCTCAGATTCAGAGTTTAAGTAGCCGAATTGAGGCTTCAAAGGATATCAAAGAATCCCAGGATTTGGCTAACGCATTACAGGCGCAGTCGTTAAAAATGCAGGCGATAAAAATGCAGTATGATGTCTGGAATAATAAAAATAAAGCAGATCATGAGATGTTGGTCACACAAGAACAAGAGGCCTTTATTAAACAGCAGAAAGAAGCTGAACCATTAACTTTTGATTAAAAGGTGGATATATGGCTCAGGGGTTTTTCGTTAAATATAATTCTACCGTTATGGATTCGGTAGATAAAATCAGCTCCAGTTATCAAACACAATTTGCTAATGATATTATGTCGTTAGCAACGGTATCGGTTACGTTATATGTACTATGGAAAGGATATCAAATACTTGCCAGTAAAACTCAGACGCCCTTGCAGGATTTAGTATGGGATCTATCAAAATTTGCAATCATAATCATGTTTATAACTAATGCGGATGGGTATTTAACTGCGGCTACTGATGCGTTGCAAGGCATGAAAGATGGTTTTTCTGGAGGGGTGAGTGTCTGGCAAACTTTAGATAACTTATGGAAAAGTACGCAAAATCTTGGTGCGGAAATATACTCTTTAGATAAATCAACATATGTTAAAGATCAAGGTGTAGTTGGTCAGTTTTTAATATGGACTGGCTCGCTTATTTTAATGGCTGTTAGTGTGGTTGTTTTTTTAACAGCAGATGTAACGATGAAACTCCTGATTATTACAGCACCGATATTTATCTTTTGTCTCATGTTTGGTTTTATTCGGAGCATGTTTAATAATTGGTTACAATCGTTATTCTCCAGTATTCTGACAGTTCTATTTGCCAGTTTAGTGATTCGGATAGCAATGGATTTTCAAGGGATGATCCTTTCCCATGCTATTCGTGCTGCACAAACAGGGAATGTAAATCTTGTATCTACAGGTGCTATGGGCTTTATGGCTGGGTTTTTGGGGGCTTTATTGGTTCTTATAGCTAAAGGTTTTGCTGTCCAGTTAGCAGGTGCAGGTGTTGAAGGTGCTGTTCAGGGCGCAGCCATGATGGGGCTGGGTGCTGCTGGTATGGCTACTGGTAAGTCTCTGATGCTTGGCGGTCGTGCTGGTTTAGGTTTTGGCTTAGGGATGGCCGGAAGAACGGGCATGAATTCTTTATCAGGGAAAGCAGGGAATCTGATGGGGCGTGGTGCGCGAACAGCCGCTGAATGGGCGGGTGAAAAGGGATATCAGGCGCTGGCTCCGACAGGTGCTTTGGGGATGAAGGCGAGAAGACTTGCATCCCTGGAAAAAGCACGAGCGAGGAACGCCGCATGAAAATAATGAAACGTTTTTTTTATGTGATGTCCCTGAACTGGATACTGGTGTTCGTTGATAAACATATCACCTCCGGATGGAGCAGGAAGAGAAAGCTAATAACCCAGCTTGTTATTTTAATCACGGGAATTACCTTATTTAAGGTCTTAGGTGGAATCAGTCAGAGCTGGTTGTGACATGCTTCATTATTTTGTCATGATACTTTATTTTGTCCTAATCCTTCTTTTAGGAGTGTTTACCTGCTTCGCAGGAATAAGACTTGGTTTAGGGCTTGCGGGGAAATGGAGAAAGGGTATGGATCTTCGCTTTTTGCTTCTTATTGGTGGGATTCTTTTTCTTCATCTTGGCCTTTATCTCTTAAAGGTGTTCGTGAACGCTTAATAAGGTGAATTTATGCGATGTGTGATTCTTTTGTTTTTCCTGTTTCAGATTTCCGGATGTACCACAAGGAATAACCTTCCTTCTGATGTTTCCGGCGAACTGGAACCCATTAACCACAGCCAGGTAATCAGTTATGAGTGAAAAAATCGAAAAGAAGATTGAGACAGCTAAATCCTTCGAAAGACAACTCTATGCAGAAAATGAACGGTCTAAGAAAAATGCATGGCGTGTTGCAGTGGCAGCATCATTACTGTCCTTATGTCTTGGGGCTGCAATTTGTGTTCTTGTGCCATTAAAAGAAAAAGAGCTTGCTATTGTGGCTGTTGGCGAAAAAACAGGCCGTACAGAACTGATTACTCAGGTTAAACAGGAAAAGATCCTGCAATCTGAAGCACTTGGGCGGTATTTTGTAAACACGTATATTACTTTACGTGAAGGTTATAATTATCCGTCTCTTCAGTATGATTATGAGACTGTACAGCTATATAGCTCGAATACAGTAAAGGACGATTATCTTCGTCTGTATAACAGCGATATGGCTCCTGATAAAATTTATCATAATAACGGTTCTTACGTTGCGGTTGAGGTCATCTCCAATATTATTTCTGACGCAACCGCGCCAGATAAACTGGCCTCTGTGCGCTTTAAAAAAACGACGAGAAACTTCACGACCGGACAGGTTTCAGTTTCATACTGGACGGCTCGTGTGACATATCGTTTTGAACCAGAAAAGTCGGTTAAAAGTTCCAGTCGTGAGCTTAATCCTCTCGGTTTTACTGTAACCAGTTACCAGACAGATCGGGAAGTCAGGGGGGAATGATGAAGAAATTATTTATTGCTACATGTTTATTGCTTCCTGGGCTTGTGTATTCAGCAGCGACTCCGTTACCTTCTGGATTTGATGCAAGGATGCAGACTGTGAGTTATAACGGTGCGAATACGACCGTTATCCGGTCAAAGACAGGATTTCTCACATCAGTTGTTTTTGATGAAGGTGAGGCTGTTATCAGTGCAAAGGCTGGTTTTCCTGCCGGATGGGAAATCACAACCGATGATAATGTTGTTTACATCAATCCGCGTCCCGTTGTTCAGGAACAGGAAGGCGATGAAGGCGAAAAACTGAAAAAGGTTTTCCAGCCAACAGAAAAGGAATGGGATACGAATCTTTTTGTCAGAACAACAAAGCGGATTTACAGTCTGGATCTAATCCTTCTGTCAGAAGAAAAACAAGCGCAACCTGCTTATGTTGTACAATTCCGCTATCCATCAGAAATAGCGAAAAAGAATGCAGAAGAAGTAAGGCTGGCAAAAGAAAAACAGGAAAAACTCAGACAGAAGAAACTGATTTCTGAAAGTTTTGAAAAAGCCGATGCGCCTAAAAACTGGAATTATTTCATGCGAGTCAATGAAAAATATGACAGTCGTCGTATCGCCCCTGATTTTGCTTATGATAATGGCATATTTACCTTTTTAGGTTTTAACTCAGGGAAAGTATTCCCAGCTCCATTTGCTGTAAGAGATGGTCAGGAACAGACACTTGCTTTTAATGTGGAAACAAAAGGCAAGTATAAAATTATGGTTATCCACAACGTTAATGACAAATTTGTTTTACGCTATGGAAACAGCGTTGTTGGTGTTGTGAATAAATCTTTCGGAAAAGTATTAACCGACCAGAGGAATACATCTTCTCCTGCGGTAGAACGTGTTGAGGTGAATAATGACTGATATGAAAAAAACAGATGATTTAGTTGATGATGCGAATCAGTCAAAGCTGGAAAGTAAACCCGTTCATGATATCGGTGATATCAGGAACAAAAATAATCGTATGCGTTCTGGCTTTCTGTTTGGTCTGATGGCTGTATTAGTTATTGGTATTTTTGCGCTGAAAACATATAAAAATTATTTTGCAGATGACCAGCAGAAAGCATCAGAATCAACAGGCGATACCAGCATTTCTCAGGTAAGTAAAATCCGTACTGGTCTTGGTCAGAATTTTGACCCTGTTGAGAACAAAGCAATTATCAATCCAGGCGCTACTGGTTCTGGTAATACTGTTTCTGACGGTCATAAAGAAGTGCCACAGGAGGGGTTCAGGAAATATTTGTCAATACCTGTTGCTGGTCAGGGAGGGAGTCAGACTGGCGCGAGTGGCAGCAGCAGGACATCGCAGACATCAGAGCCACAGGAAGAAAGGAAAGAATCAAAAGAAAATGTGCCTGGTAAATCAGGAATGAAAGTAACTGCGATTAATCTCGATCCTGATCTCTATATTGAGGAAAACAGGCTTATACCGTGTGCTTTAACCACACGCTTTGTTTCTGATGTTGCAGGTCGTATCAGTTGTGTTTTTACAGAAGATGTATGGAGTGCTAATCACCACACAAAATTACTGGAACAGGGAACTAAGGCTTTTGGTCGTTACCAGACCGGAACGCTGAATCATGGACAGGGCAGAATGTTCGTTATGTGGGAGCAGTTGCGGACGCCTGATAATAAACGAATCGATATGGTAAATACAGCAGCAGCTGGTCCCCTGGGAGAAGCGGGCATTGATGGATGGATCGATTCTCACTTCTGGGAGCGTTTTGGTGGTTCTCTTATGCTCAGTATGGTTCAGGATGTAGCGGCGGCGGCGGCGGATAATGCACCTGGTAAAGATCGTAATGTGGATTATACCGAAAACTCACGACAGGCAATGGCTGAAATGGCTAAAGTCGCACTTGAGAATTCGATAAATATTCCTCCAACAATGTATAAAAACCAGGGTGACATAATCACTATTATGGTCGGGGAAGACATTGATTTTTCTGATATCTATGAGTTAAAGGTAAAATAGTATGAGTGGCGTTATTCCTGTCAGCATTAGCAATAAATCGCTCGATTTTTATAAAAATCAAGTATTCCAGTCTTTTCTTGATATTGAAGGGCTAACAGAAATTGCTGTCAACCGTCCTGGTGAAATCTGGACGGAAATTAATGGTGACTGGACATTCCATAATAATGACAGTGTGACCTTTGATTTTTGTAAACGTTTTTCTCATACGCTGGCATCATTTCGGGGAGATGAAATCGGCGAGACCAAGCCATTACTTTCAGCAACACTGGAATCAGGAGAACGTGTACAGGTCGTTTTTCCTCCTGCATGTGAGAGAAATACTATTTCAATCACTATACGTAAACCATCGACACGGCAGATAACACATAAAGAATATGTGGCGAACGGTTTTTATGATTATGTCCAGTCAGGAAAAAAACACAGGACATACGATGATGAGCTTCTTGATTTATTCAGAGCGAGAAATATCGCTGCTTTTATGGAGCTTGCCGTAGCAGCAGGGAAAACCATTGTATTTGCCGGAGCAACGGGTTCCGGTAAAACAACTTATATGAAGAGTCTTATCGATTTCATACCATTGAATACACGGCTGATTACGATTGAAGATGCAGAGGAAATCAAATTTTTTATCCATAAAAATTATGTGCATCTTTTTTACCCTTCGGAATCCGGCAGTGATTCCGGCTCTATCATAACAGCAGCGAAATTAATCAAATCCTGTTTGAGGATGAAACCTGACAGAATTTTACTGGCGGAAATTAAAGGTGGCGATGCCTGGGATTTTGTGAAAGTTGCTGGTTCTGGTCACAGTGGAAGCATGACGTCCATTCACGCGGCCTCGGCAAAAGATGCCATCATTCAGATGGTGACAAAATGTTATCAGAACAGAGAATGTCAGAATCTTCCTTTTGATGTTCTTCGTAAAATCATTATGGACAGTATTGATATTGTTGTTCATGTAGGCAGGGATGGTGTTGTCAGGCATATGAGCGACATCTATTACAAAGGGGCTGAATGTGAAAACTTTTAATAAGTCGCAATCTGTTTTTATATTCGCTGTTATGCTTGTTGCGGCATGGTTTGCAGGTTCATTTATTTTCTTTGTGCTTTACTTCAGCCAGATAAAGAATCTGAAACCATTGAAGGCTGTGTTCAGATCCATTGATGCGTACAGGATGGATATTTTTACAGACAGCCTTACTTTATCTGTTGTGACTACGGATATCAGAGTTTTAGCCTTTGTTGCACTTGGAGCAGGATTTGTCGTGTCTCTTATCATCCCTGTTGCGGCGTTGATAAAACTGAACGAGAAGAAAGAAAATATTTTCGGTGATGCGCGATTTGCAACAATTAATGATATTCGTGAGTCTAACAGTTTCACGCTTGACGGTGACGAAAAAGACGGGATTATCGTTGGTATAAAAGACAAGAAAATCATACGCTATGTGGGAGCAGCATTCAGTGCTATGGGAGCCGGAACAAGGGCTGGTAAAGGTGCTGGTATAGTCATCACTAATCTTATGAAGTACTGGTGGAGTGTTATTATTCTCGATCCAAAAAGGGAGTGTTTTAATATCACCAGTCTTATCAGGAAGGTGATTTTAGGTCATGAGGTTTATAAATTTGATCCCTTTAGTTCGGTAACGCACCGCTTTAACCCTTTGTATTATGTCAGCATGGGAACGAGTGAAGGTTTTAATCAGCTTGAAAATCTTTCGTTGATTATTTACCCCTATAAGACAGATGGTGCGGATGCTGGTAGCTATCTTAATAAGACGGCGGGTGGTGTTTTTAAATCTTATGCTGTCGCTTTATGGTTTATGATTAAGAATGATAAGGCTGGACTAAAAACGCTTGATATTGAGCCTGTCTTCTCAATGTCTAAAATTAATCAGCTTTTTGAGCGTGCAGAACCCGAACATCTTCTTTCATTCATGAATGATATTCGTTCAGAATTAAGGGGGAAAGACAAAACGCTTGCTGATATTGGTGTCGCTGGCCTTAAGGCATTCATTGAGATGGAGGATAAAACAAAAGCACAACTCAAAAGCAACTTTCTTAATGGATTATCACCGTTTGCTAACCCCAATGTGGCAAATGCTACTGATGGAAATGATTTTGATTTGCGGCAGGTGCGGAAAAAGCGGATGACAATTTATTTCTGTATTTCTGGTGATAATGCCAGGTTGGCTGAAAAAATAACAAATATTTTCTTTCAGCTTGCTATACAGGTGAATCTTGAAAAGATGCCAACGGATGATCCGGAAATAAAGCATGACTGCCTTTTTCTACTGGATGAATTCCCGTCAATTGGTGCTGTAGATTACATCAAGAGTAAATCTGGTCTCATTGCTGGTTACAAGCTGAAATTGTTGATTGTTTACCAGGTCGGCTCTCAGCTTGAGGAAATCTACAGTTATGCAGGCAGTAAAACATTACTGGCAAGTGCACCCTGCAAAATTGTTTATTCCGCTTCTGATGTTAAAGATGCGCGGGAGTTATCAGAAGCGATGGGGACACGAACAGTAACTATCGGTTCGAAAAGCAAAAGTCGTAGTCGTGGAGGAACATCGAGATCTGAATCAGAAAGCCTTATTGAGCGTCCACTGGTAACAACAAATGAACTACTTACACTGAAATTTAGTGAAGAAATCCTGGCAATGAAGGGAGAAAACCCGATTCGTTGTGAAAAGGCATTCTACTATCTCAATGAGTATTTCTTTGGTGACTTTGTGAAGGTTGCTCCGGAACTTGCAAACATTTTCCCCAGGAAGAAAGGAAAGCTGGTTATGCCTCCACAGAAAGTATTTGAAAATGAAATCGTCGCAAAAGGGTATCTGGTAGTAAAAGATGTTCCTGATCTCGATAAAGCGGCATAAAGGAGAACATGATGAAGAAGTTAGTGTTTTTATTGATTTCCATTCTTGCTGGTTGTTCATCACCGCCAGAGCCAACACCCGTGCAGTTTGAAAAGGCAAATGAAGTGATCAATCCCTCATTGCCATATGTCCCCGATTTTCACGGTGTCATAAAGTCAGACGTTAGCGGTAAAGGATGGGTTTATGAGATCACTTCCTTATCCGGAGTACAGGCCAGAACGCCGACGTTTTATTACGCTCTGGCTCATGCGGACAGGATTGTAGTGACAACACATGATGCTGGGCTGTGGTTTCGAATCAGAGATCTGTTGAAGATGGAAGGGGCAACAGCAGTCGTGGAATGGCGAAACGAGAAAAGTTTTTTACCTGAACAGGTAAAAATAGTTTTCATTAAAGCACAAAATGAGGTGAAAAATGACTGGAAAAAATAGAGTGGTTTTACCAGCCTTGCTGGCGTTAGGATTAATATCAACAAATGCTAATGCATCTGACCCTTGCGCTTCGGTACTTTGCTTATATGGAAAAGCAGTCGGGCAAGGTGGAGGGAGTGAATGCAGAAGTGCTGAAAAGGATTTTTTTAATATTCTGAAAAAGAAAAAAGGAAGCATTCGCTGGAGTAAAACTTTTGATGCCCGTAAAGCATTTCTGAATCAGTGTTCAACGGCTGATCCTGCTGCTATATCAAAAATCATGAGTAAGTTTGGTCGTGTCAGAGGTTAATTAAAACCTGATAACCGCGCCAACGGGTATCAGGGTACTGCAAGTATCACATTTCGCGCCAACGAAATGTGATGATTAGTTACAATCACTGAGGTTAGAAATGAAAGTAACCAAATCTATTATAGCTATTTTATTGTGCTTATCTGCTGGTAGTGCATAAGTGGATGTAATAAAAAATGCTCGTGCCTTTTTGAAAGGAACCCTCGATCTGAGCGTTCAGGAAGCAGATGAAGATATAGAGGAAAGGGAAGAACTTTATAAAAAGAACGGGGCACAACCTGACTATTTAAGTTACCTGGAGGATTAACACATGCAATATGCATTGTTTGATGGATTTGAACGAAAGTTTTTGCTGGATGCTCTTGAATTCGGTGTTCTGAAGGACTGGAAAGAAAATCCGGTAAAAGAACTTCCTGATATTGATGAATCTGCTCACCCCTTCCATATCTGTTATGGTGGATATTTATTAAACCCTGGTGTTTCAGATTCAGATATTAGCAGAAAAATAAAAGACCAGGCAGGATTCTGGCTGGCAGCTATTGATGATACCCGCATGGATTGTCATTCAATAGCTTATTATGATATTCACACACTCCCTCTGATTTCGTGTGGTCATCAAAAGATAGTTCCTTTTGCCGCGTTAATAAAAGCTGATGAATGCATCATTTCAAAAATTGCTTCGTATTCTGGTTTTGCTGTAACAGCCTTTTTGAGAATTAAAGAGTGGGATATTGCAACTAATATACTTAACCGTGAGGGAATTTTTGCCTTTAATGGCTGTGAGCGCAGATTCAGAGTAGTAAGTAAAGATAACTGGCAACATACAGTATCGGAAGAACGCGCTATCCGTTGTGCCAAAAGATTAATTCAATGTAAAGGATAACAAAATGAGACTTTTTATCGCAGAAAAACCCGCAGTAGCAAATGATATTGTTAAGGCACTTGGTGGCAATTTTACCCGCCATGATGGCTGGTTTGAAAGTGATAACGCCATTGTGACTAACTGTTTTGGTCATATTATCGAATCACAACCGCCGGAAAACTATAATCCTGAATACAAAGCCTGGAAGGTTGAAACGCTTCCTTTACGTCTTTATCCCGTGAAGTATCAGCCTGTTGAAAGTGCAGCAAAACAGGTTAAAACGATTCTCGAACTTATCAGACGTGGAGACGTGACTGAAATTGTTCACGCTGGCGATCCTGATGATGAGGGACAGCTACTGGTTGATGAAGTCCTGGAATATGCAGGCAACACAAAACCCGTAAAGCGCGTTCTGATTAACGACAACACGCTTCCGGCAGTGAAAAAGGCACTGGCAAATCTTAAAGACAATCGTGATTTCAAAGGACTTTACCTTAAGGCGTTGGCGCGGTCAGTTGCCGATGCCGTCTATGGCTTCTCTATGACACGTGCGTACACCATTCCGGCAAAAGCCAGAGGATATCAGGGCGTTCTGTCTGTCGGGCGCGTCCAGACTCCCGTTCTTGGCCTGATTGTGAATCGTACCCGTGCTAACCAGAACCATAAATCCAGTTTTTACTACACCATGACCGGAGTCTTTCAGCGTGGTGCTGATGTTATCAGGGCGAACTGGAAGCCAGGGGAATTTGCTCCGCTGACAGACCGTAAATTACTTGATAAAGCGTGGGCAGACGGAACGGCTGCATCCCTTGCAGGAAAACCGGCTACAGTTGAAGCAGCAGCAACTGATGATAAAAAAACGGCTGCGCCGTTGCCGTTTAATCTGGTCAGACTCCAGCAATACATGAACAAGAAGTTTAAAATGACGGCACAAAAAACGCTGGATATTACGCAACAACTACGCGAAAAATATAAAGCAATTACGTATAACCGCTCTGACTGCTCATATCTTTCAGATGAACAATTCAGCGAAGCGCCGCAGGTTATCGATGCCCTGAAATCAGTCTTTCCTCAGTCGCTGGATATTGATTCTGCACGTAAAAGCAAAGCGTTTAACAGTGCAAAGGTGACTGCGCATACTGCGATAATCCCGACCGCCAGTGTGCCTGATGTTAACGCACTCAGCACCGACGAGCGCAATGTTTACCTGGCGATCGCACAACACTATCTTGTTCAGTTCATGCCTGAAAAAGCATACCAGGAAGTATCGGTTGCCATTCAGTGTGGTGATGAGTCGTTCTATGCCCGTGCCAGAAAAACAACTGACAGCGGATTTGAGGCGTTTCTTGGCGCGGAAACCACAGACGAAGGTGAATCAGAAGATAATGATGATTCCGCTTTTGAACTGCTCTGTAAAATTCGCACAGGAGAAACACTGACGACAAAAGAAGTTATTGTTAATGAGAAGAAAACAACACCGCCGCCGTTATTCACCGAAGCCTCCTTGCTTGCTGCGCTTGTTCGTGTCGCGGATTTTGTCACTGATCCAACAATTAAAAAATTGTTGAAGGATAAGGATAAAGACAAAAAAGATGAACATGGTGGCATTGGTACGCCAGCTACCCGCGCAGCCATTCTGGAAACGCTGAAGAAAAGAAACTATATCACGCTGGAAAAAGGGAAACTTATTCCTACTGATACCGGATATGCGCTTATTGATGCCCTGCCTGGTATAGCGGTTAATCCTGATATGACAGCATTATGGTCTGAAAAGCAGGCTGCCATAGAAAATGGCGACCTGACGGTTGAACAGTTTATTAATGATCTGTACGGTGAACTGACAGGCATGATTTCTGATGTTGACCTGGGCGAGATGAAGATTGAACCCGCTGCGCCAGCAGGGCAGTTTCAACGCCTGGACTCTCCCTGCCCTTCCTGTGGTAAACATATTGTTATCAGGCCGAAAGGTTATTTCTGTACCGGATGTGAATTTAAAATCTGGAGTGAGTTTTCTGGTAAGAAAATCACCCAGGCACAGGCCGAAAAACTGGTTAAATCAGGGAAAACCGATTTGATTAAGGGATTTAAAAAGAAAAGTGGTGGAACGTATGATACAGTTCTTGTCCTTGAGGATAAGAAAACAGGGAAGCTGGGTTTTCCGGCAAGGGCTAAGAAGTGAAAACAAAGCAGGAATGGCTTTTTCAGTTAAGAAAATGTACATCAAGAGATACTCTTGAAAAAGTTATTGAGATTAACCGTTACAAACTGCCTTTATCAGAATCAGAGGCATTTTATTCTGCCGCAGATCATCGCCGAGCAGAACTGGTGATGAATAAACTTTATGATAAGGTGCCTTCCGGCGTCTGGAAGTACGTACACTAAATAAGAGGATTAATTATATGAGCGAACTGACTAAAGAAGATGAATACGGCATTATCAGCCGTACTATGATGAATATTCGTTCATTGCGTGTTTTTGCCCGTGAGATTGATTTTGAGCAGTTGCTCGAAATGCAGGAAAAGCTCAACGTTGTTATTGAAGAACGTCGTGAAGATGCTGAACGTGAAGCGGCTGAACGCCAGGAACTTGAAGCCAAACGTCAGCAGGCCATTGAATACATCATATCTTTAGGTCTTGATCCCGAATCACTCCTTGCTCCTGTAACAGCAGATACAGTAAAAACCAGGCGGAAAGCCAAAGGCGGAGTAAGAAAGGCTAAATACCGCTTTAAGGATGAAAATGGCGAGATCAGAGAATGGTCTGGTAATGGCAAGCGTCCGCTTGCTTTACAGAAGCTGCTTGATGAGGGGCATTTCATGGAAGATTTCCTCATTGAGAAAACTAAGCCGGAACAGGCAGAATAACCCGCCAAGTATACATCACACAGGGCACTGTTGCAAATAGTCGGTGGTGATAAACTTATCATCCCCTTTTGCTGATGGAGCTGCACATGAACCCATTCAAAGGCCGGCATTTTCAGCGTGACATCATTCTGTGGGCCGTACG
>NZ_JAENDM010000045.1:0-32749 GCF_019375075.1 Escherichia sp. XD33 | reverse complement strand
TGAGCGGATAACAATTTCACACAGGAAACAGCTATGACCATGATTACGGATTCACTGGCCGTCGTTTTACAACGTCGTGACTGGGAAAACCCTGGCGTTACCCAACTTAATCGCCTTGCAGCACATCCCCCTTTCGCCAGCTGGCGTAATAGCGAAGAGGCCCGCACCGATCGCCCTTCCCAACAGTTGCGCAGCCTGAATGGCGAATGGCGCTTTGCCTGGTTTCCGGCACCAGAAGCGGTGCCGGAAAGCTGGCTGGAGTGCGATCTTCCTGAGGCCGATACTGTCGTCGTCCCCTCAAACTGGCAGATGCACGGTTACGATGCGCCCATCTACACCAACGTGACCTATCCCATTACGGTCAATCCGCCGTTTGTTCCCACGGAGAATCCGACGGGTTGTTACTCGCTCACATTTAATATTGATGAAAGCTGGCTACAGGAAGGCCAGACGCGAATTATTTTTGATGGCGTTAACTCGGCGTTTCATCTGTGGTGCAACGGGCGCTGGGTCGGTTACGGCCAGGACAGTCGTTTGCCGTCTGAATTTGACCTGAGCGCATTTTTACGCGCCGGAGAAAACCGCCTCGCGGTGATGGTGCTGCGCTGGAGTGACGGCAGTTATCTGGAAGATCAGGATATGTGGCGGATGAGCGGCATTTTCCGTGACGTCTCGTTGCTGCATAAACCGACTACACAAATCAGCGATTTCCATGTTGCCACTCGCTTTAATGATGATTTCAGCCGCGCTGTACTGGAGGCTGAAGTTCAGATGTGCGGCGAGTTGCGTGACTACCTACGGGTAACAGTTTCTTTATGGCAGGGTGAAACGCAGGTCGCCAGCGGCACCGCGCCTTTCGGCGGTGAAATTATCGATGAGCGTGGTGGTTATGCCGATCGCGTCACACTACGTCTGAACGTCGAAAACCCGAAACTGTGGAGCGCCGAAATCCCGAATCTCTATCGTGCGGTGGTTGAACTGCACACCGCCGACGGCACGCTGATTGAAGCAGAAGCCTGCGATGTCGGTTTCCGCGAGGTGCGGATTGAAAATGGTCTGCTGCTGCTGAACGGCAAGCCGTTGCTGATTCGAGGCGTTAACCGTCACGAGCATCATCCTCTGCATGGTCAGGTCATGGATGAGCAGACGATGGTGCAGGATATCCTGCTGATGAAGCAGAACAACTTTAACGCCGTGCGCTGTTCGCATTATCCGAACCATCCGCTGTGGTACACGCTGTGCGACCGCTACGGCCTGTATGTGGTGGATGAAGCCAATATTGAAACCCACGGCATGGTGCCAATGAATCGTCTGACCGATGATCCGCGCTGGCTACCGGCGATGAGCGAACGCGTAACGCGAATGGTGCAGCGCGATCGTAATCACCCGAGTGTGATCATCTGGTCGCTGGGGAATGAATCAGGCCACGGCGCTAATCACGACGCGCTGTATCGCTGGATCAAATCTGTCGATCCTTCCCGCCCGGTGCAGTATGAAGGCGGCGGAGCCGACACCACGGCCACCGATATTATTTGCCCGATGTACGCGCGCGTGGATGAAGACCAGCCCTTCCCGGCTGTGCCGAAATGGTCCATCAAAAAATGGCTTTCGCTACCTGGAGAGACGCGCCCGCTGATCCTTTGCGAATACGCCCACGCGATGGGTAACAGTCTTGGCGGTTTCGCTAAATACTGGCAGGCGTTTCGTCAGTATCCCCGTTTACAGGGCGGCTTCGTCTGGGACTGGGTGGATCAGTCGCTGATTAAATATGATGAAAACGGCAACCCGTGGTCGGCTTACGGCGGTGATTTTGGCGATACGCCGAACGATCGCCAGTTCTGTATGAACGGTCTGGTCTTTGCCGACCGCACGCCGCATCCAGCGCTGACGGAAGCAAAACACCAGCAGCAGTTTTTCCAGTTCCGTTTATCCGGGCAAACCATCGAAGTGACCAGCGAATACCTGTTCCGTCATAGCGATAACGAGCTCCTGCACTGGATGGTGGCGCTGGATGGTAAGCCGCTGGCAAGCGGTGAAGTGCCTCTGGATGTCGCTCCACAAGGTAAACAGTTGATTGAACTGCCTGAACTACCGCAGCCGGAGAGCGCCGGGCAACTCTGGCTCACAGTACGCGTAGTGCAACCGAACGCGACCGCATGGTCAGAAGCCGGGCACATCAGCGCCTGGCAGCAGTGGCGTCTGGCGGAAAACCTCAGTGTGACGCTCCCCGCCGCGTCCCACGCCATCCCGCATCTGACCACCAGCGAAATGGATTTTTGCATCGAGCTGGGTAATAAGCGTTGGCAATTTAACCGCCAGTCAGGCTTTCTTTCACAGATGTGGATTGGCGATAAAAAACAACTGCTGACGCCGCTGCGCGATCAGTTCACCCGTGCACCGCTGGATAACGACATTGGCGTAAGTGAAGCGACCCGCATTGACCCTAACGCCTGGGTCGAACGCTGGAAGGCGGCGGGCCATTACCAGGCCGAAGCAGCGTTGTTGCAGTGCACGGCAGATACACTTGCCGACGCGGTGCTGATTACGACCGCTCACGCGTGGCAGCATCAGGGAAAAACCTTATTTATCAGCCGGAAAACCTACCGGATTGATGGTAGTGGTCAAATGGCGATTACCGTTGATGTTGAAGTAGCGAGCGATACACCGCATCCGGCGCGGATTGGCCTGACCTGCCAGCTGGCGCAGGTAGCAGAGCGGGTAAACTGGCTCGGATTAGGGCCGCAAGAAAACTATCCCGACCGCCTTACTGCGGCCTGTTTTGACCGCTGGGATGTGCCATTGTCAGACATGTATACCCCGTACGTCTTCCCGAGCGAAAACGGTCTGCGCTGCGGGACGCGCGAATTGAATTATGGCTCACACCAGTGGCGCGGCGACTTCCAGTTCAACATCAGCCGCTACAGCCAACAACAACTGATGGAAACCAGCCATCGCCATCTGCTGCACGCGGAAGAAGGCACATGGCTGAATATCGACGGTTTCCATATGGGGATTGGTGGCGACGACTCCTGGAGCCCGTCAGTATCGGCGGAATTCCAGCTGAGCGCCGGTCGCTACCATTACCAGTTGGTCTGGTGTCAAAAATAATAATAACCGGGCAGGCCATGTCTGCCCGTATTTCGCGTAAGGAAATCCATTATGTACTATTTAAAAAACACAAACTTTTGGATGTTCGGTTTATTCTTTTTCTTTTACTTTTTTATCATGGGAGCCTACTTCCCGTTTTTCCCGATTTGGCTACATGACATCAACCATATCAGCAAAAGTGATACGGGTATTATTTTTGCTGCTATTTCTCTGTTCTCGCTATTATTCCAACCGCTGTTTGGTCTGCTTTCTGACAAACTCGGGCTGCGCAAATACCTGCTGTGGATTATTACCGGCATGTTAGTGATGTTTGCGCCGTTCTTTATTTTTATCTTCGGGCCACTGTTACAATACAACATTTTAGTAGGATCGATTGTTGGTGGTATTTATCTAGGCTTTTGTTTTAACGCCGGTGCGCCCGCAGTAGAGGCATTTATCGAGAAAGTCAGCCGTCGCAGTAATTTCGAATTTGGTCGCGCGCGGATGTTTGGCTGTGTTGGCTGGGCGCTGTGTGCCTCGATTGTCGGCATCATGTTCACCATCAATAATCAGTTCGTTTTCTGGCTGGGTTCTGGCTGTGCACTCATCCTCGCCATTTTACTCTTTTTCGCCAAAACGGATGCGCCCTCTTCCGCCACGGTTGCCAATGCGGTAGGTGCCAACCATTCGGCATTTAGCCTTAAACTGGCGCTGGAACTGTTCAGACAGCCAAAACTGTGGTTTTTGTCACTGTATGTTATTGGCGTTTCCTGCACCTACGATGTTTTTGACCAACAGTTTGCTAATTTCTTTACTTCTTTCTTTGCCACCGGTGAACAGGGTACGCGGGTATTTGGCTACGTAACGACAATGGGCGAATTACTTAACGCCTCGATTATGTTCTTTGCGCCACTGATCATTAATCGCATCGGTGGGAAAAACGCCCTGCTGCTGGCTGGCACTATTATGTCTGTACGTATTATTGGCTCATCGTTCGCCACCTCAGCGCTGGAAGTGGTTATTCTGAAAACGCTGCATATGTTTGAAGTACCGTTCCTGCTGGTGGGCTGCTTTAAATATATTACCAGCCAGTTTGAAGTGCGTTTTTCAGCGACGATTTATCTGGTCTGTTTCTGCTTCTTTAAGCAACTGGCGATGATTTTTATGTCTGTACTGGCGGGTAATATGTATGAAAGCATCGGTTTCCAGGGCGCTTATCTGGTGCTGGGTCTGGTGGCGCTGGGCTTCACCTTAATTTCCGTGTTCACGCTTAGCGGCCCCGGCCCGCTTTCTCTACTGCGTCGTCAGGTGAATGAAGTCGCTTAAGCAATCAATGTCGGATGCGGCGCGAGCGCCTTATCCGACCAACATATCATAACGGAGTGATCGCATTGAACATGCCAATGACCGAAAGAATAAGAGCAGGCAAGCTATTTACCGATATGTGCGAAGGCTTACCGGAAAAAAGACTTCGTGGGAAAACGTTAATGTATGAGTTTAATCACTCGCATCCATCAGAAGTTGAAAAAAGAGAAAGCCTGATTAAAGAAATGTTTGCCACGGTAGGGGAAAACGCCTGGGTAGAACCGCCTGTCTATTTCTCTTACGGTTCCAACATCCATATAGGCCGCAATTTTTATGCAAATTTCAATTTAACCATTGTCGATGACTACACGGTAACAATCGGTGATAACGTACTGATTGCACCCAACGTTACTCTTTCCGTTACGGGACACCCTGTACACCATGAATTGAGAAAAAACGGCGAGATGTACTCTTTTCCGATAACGATTGGCAATAACGTCTGGATCGGAAGTCATGTGGTTATTAATCCAGGCGTCACCATCGGGGATAATTCTGTTATTGGCGCGGGTAGTATCGTCACAAAAGACATTCCACCAAACGTCGTGGCGGCTGGCGTTCCTTGTCGGGTTATTCGCGAAATAAACGACCGGGATAAGCACTATTATTTCAAAGATTATAAAGTTGAATCGTCAGTTTAAATTATAAAAATTGCCTGATACGCTGCGCTTATCAGGCCTACAAGTTCAGCGATCTACATTAGCCGCATCCGGCATGAACAAAGCGCAGGAACAAGCGTCGCATCATGCCTCTTTGACCCACAGCTGCGGAAAACGTACTGGTGCAAAACGCAGGGTTATGATCATCAGCCCAACGACGCACAGCGCATGAAATGCCCAGTCCATCAGGTAATTGCCGCTGATACTACGCAGCACGCCAGAAAACCACGGGGCAAGCCCGGCGATGATAAAACCGATTCCCTGCATAAACGCCACCAGCTTGCCAGCAATAGCCGGTTGCACAGAGTGATCGAGCGCCAGCAGCAAACAGAGCGGAAACGCGCCGCCCAGACCTAACCCACACACCATCGCCCACAATACCGGCAATTGCATCGGCAGCCAGATAAAGCCGCAGAACCCCACCAGTTGTAACACCAGCGCCAGCATTAACAGTTTGCGCCGATCCTGATGGCGAGCCATAGCAGGCATCAGCAAAGCTCCTGCGGCTTGCCCAAGCGTCATCAATGCCAGTAAGGAACCGCTGTACTGCGCGCTGGCACCAATCTCAATATAGAAAGCGGGTAACCAGGCAATCAGGCTGGCGTAACCGCCGTTAATCAGACCGAAGTAAACACCCAGCGTCCACGCGCGGGGAGTGAATACCACGCGAACCGGAGTGGTTGTTGTCTTGTGGGAAGAGGCGACCTCGCGGGCGCTTTGCCACCACCAGGCAAAGAGCGCAACAACGGCAGGCAGCGCCCACCAGGCGAGTGTTTGATACCAGGTTTCGCTATGTTGAACTAACCAGGGCGTTATGGCGGCACCAAGCCCACCGCCGCCCATCAGAGCCGCGGACCACAGCCCCATCACCAGTGGCGTGCGCTGCTGAAACCGCCGTTTAATCACCGAAGGCATCACCGCCTGAATGATGCCGATCCCCACCCCACCAAGCAGTGCGCTGCTAAGCAGCAGCGCACTTTGCGGGTAAAGCTCACGCATCAATGCACCGACGGCAATCAGCAACAGACTGATGGCGACACTGCGACGTTCGCTGACATGCTGATGAAGCCAGCTTCCGGCCAGCGCCAGCCCGCCCATGGTAACCACCGGCAGAGCGGTCAACAGGGCAGCCACGCTAAAGCTCATTCCGCTCGCCTGGCGCAATTGCGGTAGCAGTGGCCCGACGGAGGTGAGCAGTGGTCGCATATTAAGACCAATCAGCACCAGTACCAGCAGCATCGTGAACGTCTTTTGATGGTTGCGCATGGCTGTCAGAACGGTTTGGTCGGCAGATATTTACCATCTAAGGTGATGACCGCACGTTCGCCACCTTCCGGGTCCGCCACTTTCTTAACGTCGAGTTTGAAGTTAATCGCGCTAATAATGCCATCGCCAAATTTCTCATGAACCAACGCTTTCAGGGTTGTACCGTACACCTGCAACATTTCATAGAAACGATACATCGTTGGGTCAGTTGGAATACGGTCATCAATGCAGCCACGCAGTGGAATCATCTGCAACAGTAGAATGGAGTCTTCGTCGAGATCCAGCTTCGCCCCGACCAGGCGGGCGGCGTCGGCAGGAAGCGCCTGCTGACCCAGCAAAGCCGCGGTTACAAAGGCTTCTGCCAGACCGGTGCCGTCGGCAATCTCGGCAAATGAGAGATCTTTTTTAGCTTTGCTGAGCAAAATGGCATCGGCAAGATCAAGACGAATATTGCGGTTAATTTGTGACTGAATCATGGTGGAACTCCTGATGGTTTAAAAATAAGGTTACGCTGCGGTCGGTTGGCGTAGCGGTATGGCACAAACGCGAGGATTAGCGGCCAGTGGCACAAACTGGCGGGTTGCGCCGTCAAAAGCTGCGATGCTGCCGCTTTCAATGTCGTAGACCCAGCCGTGCAGGGCGATCCGCCCCTCTTCGAGCGCCAGGCGCACCGATGGATGAGTTTGCAAATTAGCCAACTGAGCAATGACGTTTTCACGTACCATCGCCGCAGCTTTTGACGGTAAATCGGAATGCGGGCGCGCCTCATTAACTACGCGGGCTGAATCGGCATAACGCAGCCAGTGGGAGACGGCAGGCATATGGTCCATGCACTGACAGCTGGCAATGGCGGTCATCGCGCCACAGTTGGAATGACCACAAATCACAATGTCAGATACCCGAAGCGCAGCGACGGCATACTCCACCGAAGCAGAAACGCCACCGGGTTCCGGCCCGTAGGAAGGGACGATATTGCCCGCGTTGCGAATAACGAACAGATCGCCAGGCTCACGTTGCGTCACCAGCTCAGGGACCAGACGGCTGTCGGAGCAGGAGATAAAAAGTGTGCGCGGGCTTTGCTGTGTCGCCAGCTGTTTAAACAAGGCTTCCCGCTTCGGAAATGCCTCGCGCTGGAATTTAAGGAATCCATCAATAATCTCTTTCACCGTTAACCTCTGTCTGTCTCTGGAATGAGAGGCAGACTACTCGCCGATTGTCATAAGGTAAAAGTCTCATTTATGATGAGTTCCATTGGATTTACTTATAGGTTGCGAATGCTCTCTCGACATATCAATTATTTTCTTGCCGTGGCTGAACATGGCAGCTTCACCCGTGCCGCCAGTGCGTTGCACGTCTCCCAACCTGCGCTTTCCCAGCAGATTCGCCAGTTAGAGGAGAGTTTAGGCGTGCCGCTGTTTGACCGTAGCGGGCGAACGATTCGTCTCACTGATGCAGGAGAAGTCTGGCGACAGTACGCCAGCCGGGCGTTACAGGAACTGGGGGCGGGTAAACGGGCGATTCATGATGTTGCCGATCTGACGCGAGGATCGCTGCGTATCGCCGTCACCCCCACCTTTACGAGCTACTTTATCGGCCCCTTAATGGCGGATTTCTATGCGCGCTATCCCAGCATCACGCTCCAGCTACAGGAAATGTCGCAGGAGAAAATCGAGGATATGCTTTGCCGCGACGAGTTGGACGTTGGGATTGCCTTCGCGCCTGTGCATTCGCCGGAGCTGGAGGCAATTCCTTTACTGACAGAAAGTTTAGCGTTAGTCGTGGCGCAACATCATCCGCTGGCCGTCCATGAACAGGTGGCGTTGAGTCGCTTGCATGATGAAAAACTGGTCCTGCTCAGCGCGGAATTTGCCACCAGAGAGCAAATTGACCACTACTGCGAGAAAGCGGGGCTACATCCACAGGTGGTCATTGAGGCGAACTCAATTAGCGCGGTTCTGGAGCTGATTCGCCGCACTTCCCTTTCCACATTGTTACCAGCAGCGATTGCCACACAACATGACGGGCTTAAAGCTATTTCTCTTGCCCCGCCACTACTGGAGAGAACGGCGGTTTTGTTGCGGCGGAAAAATAGCTGGCAGACAGCCGCCGCGAAGGCATTTTTGCACATGGCGTTGGATAAATGCGCGGTTGTTGGCGGAAATGAATCACGGTAGCCGCTGACACAGGTCTGCGGCTGGAATTGCCTGATGCGCTACGCTTATCAGGCCTACGAGTTCAGTGCTCTACGTAGGCCGGATAAGGCGTTCACGCCGCATCCGGCATAAACTACAGCTGGCAGACAGCCGCTGCGAAGGCATTTTTGCACATGGCGTTGGAGGAATGCGCGGTTGTTGGCGGGAATGAATCACGGTAGCCGCTGACACAGATCAGCGGCTGGAATTGCCTGATGCGCTACGCTTATCAGGCCTACGAGTTCAGTGCTCTACGTAGGCCGGATAAGGCGTTCACGCCGCATCCGGCATAAACTAAGCTCGCTGTAACCCAGTCGTTCAACGTTTGTAATCGATGGCTTCTGGCTGCTCCAGATATACGGTGGTTTGTGCCGGTTGTGTGCTGGCAATCACCTTGCCGCCACGTACCGAATAACGTACCGGAACCTGACGGCGCAGCGCATCAAACCCATTTTCAGCCGGCAGGATAATCAGGTTGGCGCTGTTTCCGGCGGCAATGCCGTAATCCTGCAAATTCAACGTCCTTGCGCTGTGGTGGGTGATTAAATTCAGGCCATCGTTAATCTGCCCGTAGCCCATCAACTGGCAAACATGCAGCCCCATATGCAGCACTTGCAGCATATTCGCCGTTCCCAGCGGATACCACGGATCGAAGACATCATCGTGACCAAAGCAGACGTTAATGCCGGACTCCAGCATCTCTTTAACGCGCGTGATGCCGCGACGTTTTGGATACGTATCGAAACGTCCTTGCAGATGAATATTGACCAGCGGGTTGGCGACAAAGTTAATACCGGACATTTTCAGCAAGCGGAACAGGCGTGAGGTATACGCCCCGTTATAGGAGTGCATTGCCGTGGTGTGGCTGGCGGTGACTCGCGCGCCCATGCCTTCATGGTGCGCCAGGGCAGCAACGGTTTCGACAAAGCGCGACTGCTCGTCATCGATCTCATCACAGTGAACGTCGATGAGACGGTCGTATTTTTGCGCCAGGGCGAAGGTTTTATGCAGCGACTCCACGCCGTATTCACGGGTAAATTCAAAATGCGGAATCGCCCCCACTACATCTGCCCCTAAGCGTAACGCCTCTTCCAGCAACGCTTCACCGTTGGGATACGACAAAATCCCTTCCTGAGGGAAGGCGACGATTTGCAGATCAATCCACGGCGCGACTTCCTGCTTCACTTCCAGCATTGCTTTCAGCGCAGTTAGCGTTGCATCCGAAACATCGACATGGGTACGCACATGCTGAATGCCGTTGGCAATCTGCCATTTCAGCGTTTGCCATGCGCGTTGTTTCACATCGTCATGGGTTAATAACGCTTTGCGCTCGGCCCAGCGTTCAATGCCTTCAAACAGCGTGCCGGACTGATTCCAGTTCGGTTGTCCGGCGGTTTGCGTGGTGTCCAGGTGAATATGTGGCTCCACAAACGGCGGTATAACTAAACCTTGTTCGGCATCCAGGCTGTTTTCAGTTATGGGCATCACGCCGGATTGCGCATCAATGGCGCTGATTTTTCCGTCCTGCAGATGAATCTGCCACAGCCCCTCTTCGCCTGGTAACCGGGCGTTAATAATTGTTTGTAAAGCGTTATTCGACACTGTTAGCCTCCACATGCGTCATTGCTGCTGTCGTTTTACGATTCAAAATCGGGTTAAGGATCAGATAGCTCAGCGCGCCACCTAATACCGCGTTGACCGGAACAATTCCCGGTAACCAGTGGCCTGCAGCAATCCCCAAGGCGACCGCCAGAATCGCCACCCAATTGACACTCATCATACGCGTGGTCGCAAAGTGCTCATAGCGGCGACGGTTCATCAGATAGTCGGCGATGATCACGCCACCCACTGGAGGAATAGCTGCCGAAAGGAAGGTCAACCAGCCGACAAAATTGTTATACAGCCATAATGCGCAGACCGTACCGATAATACCGTTGATTACCGAAAGGGTTTTGCTCGACATCCCGGTAATGTTGGCGAAACCTAAACCCGACGCATAGAGTGCGTTATCGTTGGTGGTCCAGATATTCAGCCCCAGCACCACAATCGCAGGCAGCAGCAGGCCCTGAGCAATCATCACATCAGAGATATCCGCCATGCCCAGTGCCGCAGCGCCCGCTGCACCGAAAATAAACATCAACGAGTTGCCGAGGAAAAAGGCCACCATCGCCACCAGCACCGCCAGTTTGGCATTGCGACCAAACCGGACAAAGTCAGCGGTGAGCGTACCCGCACTGATAAATGACCCCACAACCAGCGCCAGCGCGACATTGAAATCTAACGGTTGTGCGGGAACGACCGCTTTTAATGCGTCCAGGCCGCCCATGCCGTTAACAGCCAGCCACACGGAATAACCGCCCAGGCAGGCGATAGCCGGAACCGCAATCACCGAAAGAACCGTCAGCGCCGAAATGCCAAAAAAGACGGTGACGGTCATCAGTAAACCGGAAACGGCAATCAGCAAATTAATATCCAGCCCGGTTGCCTTACCCACCGGAATGGCAAACATCGCCACACCGACGCCAAACCAGCCAACCTGAGTTCCGCCCAGTAGCAGTGAAGGCAGCCATGAGCCTTTAACACCAAACGAGAAGCGAGCAAGAAGATGAGTGGTCAGGCCGGTTTTTGCGCCAATGTAACCGAGAAATGAAGTGTAAATACCGAGGAGAAGATTACCGATGAGAACTGCGAGGAAGAAATCATGATAGCTAAGACCGGTTCCGAGAGTGCCGCCGGTCCACATACTGGCGGAAAAGAAGGTTAATCCCAGCATGACGAACGTCAATGCCAATACCCCTTTCCGCGCCGACTGCGGGACTGGCCCCTGGCTAAAGTTGTTATCTTGCGACACGAAATTCCCCCTTTTTGCTGTTTGAAACCCAAAAAATCCGCCGCATTCTATTCATCTGAAGATAAAAAGCAATCGTTTTCGTGGGGAAATATATTTTTTATATGAATGAGTGCAAAAAGGTGGGGGAAAAATTATCGGTGTAAAAACAGTGGGTAGGCCTGATAAGACGCGTCAGCGTCGCATCAGGCATCTGAGCATGGTGTCGGATGCGGCGCGAGCGCCTTATCCGACCTACGGTTCAGACCTGTAGGCATGATAAGACGCGCCAGCGTCGCATCAGGCATCGGCGCGGGGTGTCGGATGCGACGCGAACGCCTTATCCGACCTACGGTTCAGGCCTGTAGGCATAATAAGACGCGGTAAGCGTCGCATCAGGCATCGGCGCATGGTGTCGGATGCGCCACGCGACGCATCCGACAATACCTTACTCTTCCATCGCCTGGCGGATCTGATCCAACGACGCAGGATCATCAATGGTCGTCAGATCTCCAGGATCGCGTCCTTCGCAAATCGCCTGGATCGTGCGGCGCAGCATTTTTCCGGATCGCGTTTTTGGCAATTGCGAGACAAACCAGACGTGCGCCGGGCGGCCAAAGTTGCCAATCTGGCTGTCCACCAGCGCCATAATCGCCTTCTCTTGCGAATGCGCCACATCACGATCTTCCAGACTGTCGCTCTCTTTCGGAATGACAAACGCCACCGCCACCTGCCCTTTCAGCGCATCTTTCACCCCAACCACCGCCACTTCGGCAACGCCCGGATGGCTGGAGATACTCTCTTCAATCTCGCGCGTCCCCAGCCGATGCCCGGCAACGTTAATTACATCGTCAGTGCGCCCGAGAATAAAGTGATAACCGTCAGCGTCACGGATGCCCCAGTCAAAGGTGGCGTACACCGGGCGGGAAAACAGCGACCAGTAAGTCTTCACAAAGCGGCCGTCGTCGCCCCAGATGGTCTGAATACACCCCGGCGGCAGCGGCCCTTCCACCACCAGCATCCCTTTCTCGTTGACGCCACACGGTTCGCCGGTGACTTCATTAAGCAACTGCACGTTATAGCCATACATCGGCACGCCGGGGCTTCCCAGACGCGTCGGCCTGTCGTCCAGACCGCGAGCAATCGCCATAATCGGCCAGCCGGATTCGGTCTGCCAGTAGTTGTCGATGACCGGCACATCCAGCGTATTGCTCACCCAACTGGCGGTCGGCTCGTCCAGCGGTTCTCCAGCCAGATAGAGCACTTCCAGCGACGAGAGATCGTGTTTACGAATTTCAGCGGTAGGGAATTTTTTCAGCACGCGAATGGCGGTCGGCGCTGAGAACATCCGGCTAACCTGATATTTCTCGACGATTTTCCACCACACGCCGCAGTCCGGCCAGGTCGGTAATCCTTCGTAAACGATAGTCGCCATCCCCGCCAGCAGCGGCGCGTAGACGATATACGAATGCCCCACCACCCAGCCGATATCCGAAGCACAAAAGAACACACCGCCCGCTTTGCCGCCAAAAATGGTGTCCATCGAGGTCGCCAGCGCCACCGCATATCCGCCAACGTCACGCTGCACGCCTTTAGGTTTGCCGGTCGTGCCGGAGGTGTAGAGAATGCAGGAGGTTTCGTTGGATTCCAGCCACGCCACCGGTACCCGCGCGCCGATGTGTTGATGGCGCAACGACGCGAAATCGACATCCCGCCCGCTGACGCGCGCCATTTTCGCCAGCCCGCGATCCACCAGCAAAACATGGCGTGGCTGGTGCTGCGCCTGACTTATCGCATCGTCGAGCAATTTTTTATAGGGAATGATTTTGCCACCGCGCGCTCCGGCATCAGCCGAGACAATCAGCACCGGTTTAGCATCATCAATTCGCGCCGCCACGCTGTGCGAAGCAAATCCCCCAAACACCACCGAGTGAATAGCGCCAATGCGCGCGCAGGCCAGCAGAGTAATATGCGCTTCGGCAATCATCGGCATATACACCAGCACCCGATCGCCACGCTGCACGCCCAATGAACGCAACATTGAGGCCACCGCGTTCACTTCGTCATGCAGCTGACGAAAGGTAAAGGTGCGCTCTTCTTCTGTTTCCGAAGAGACGGCAATCAGCGCCAGCGCCTCTGGCTGTTTCTCCAGCCAGCGGTCGATAGCGTTGTGACACAAGTTGGTTCGGCCTTCACAAAACCAACGGGCAAACGGCGGATTGCTGTGATCGAGCGTTTGCGTAAAGGGCGTCTGCCAGTCAATACGCCGGGCCTGCTCGGCCCAGAACTGCTCCGGTTCGTTAATCGAACGCTGATAAAATTCGCTAAAAGACATAATGCTCTCCTGTTGAACTTACGCCTTACCGCTGTTTGCTTAAATGACGTACAGGTCGAGATACTCATTGACCGGCATCTGTTCCAGGCGAGTTCTGTCGAGAGAAACCTCCAGAATGCGCTGCTGTTGGCGAGTCGGGAACTGGCGCGCGAGATTGATTTTGAATTTATCGACCAGTTTCGGAATACCATCCTGACGGCGGCGAGCATGACCAATGGGGTACTCCACCACCACTTCTTCAAATCGTGTGCCGTCGGTGAACTCAAGGGTAATGGCATTGGCGATGGCGCGTTTTTCCGGGTCGTGGTAGTCAGCGGTAAATGCCGGATCTTCAAAGCAATTGATCTTCTCGCGCAGGGCGTCAATGCGTTTATCTTGCGCAACGTTGTCCTCGTAATCTGCCGCCGTTAAGCGCCCGAATAGCAGCGGGATCGCCACCATGTACTGAATGCAGTGATCGCGGTCTGCCGGGTTATTGAGCGGCCCTTTTTTGTCGATGATGCGAATACAGGCTTCGTGGGTGCGAATGGTCACTTTTTCGATATCCGCCGCCGTTTTGCCTGCTGCCTGCATCTGTTCATAGAGCGTCATCGCTGCTTCAACTGCCGTCTGGGAGTGGAACTCCGCCGGGAAGGAGATTTTGAACAGCACATTTTCCATAACGTAGGAACCGTACGGGCGCTGGAAGCGGAACGATTCACCTTTAAAGGAGACGTCGTAGAAGCCCCACACCGGCGCAGTCAGGGCTGACGGGTAACCCATTTCGCCCGTTTTCGCCATCAGTGCCAGACGTACCGCGCGGGAAGTGGCATCGCCCGCCGCCCAGGATTTACGCGTGCCGGTGTTCGGCGCATGGCGATAGGTGCGCAGCGACTGACCGTCCACCCACGCCAGCGAAACGGCGTTGAGAATTTCCTCGCGGGTCAGGCCGAGCATTTCGGCGACCACGGCGGTGGAAGCCACTTTCACTAACAGAACGTGGTCGAGGCCGACGCGGTTAAAGGAGTTTTCCAGCGCGATGCAGCCCTGAATTTCATGGGCTTTGATCATTGCGGTCAGCACCTGTTTCATGGTCAACGGCGCTTTGCCGCTGGCGACCGCGTTGCGCGAAAGCCAGTCCGCCGTTGCCAGAATGCCGCCGAGGTTGTCGGAAGGATGGCCCCACTCCGCCGCCAGCCAGGTATCGTTGAAATCGAGCCAGCGGATCATCGCGCCGATGTTAAATGCCGCCTGGACGGGGTCGAGCTGGAACTGAGTTCCGGGGACGCGCACGCCGTTGGGTACGACGGTGCCGGGAACAATTGGCCCCAGCAGTTTTTTACAGGCCGGGTATTCGAGAGCTTCCAGACCGCAGCCGAGCGTGTCGAGCAGGCAGTAATGTGCGGTGTCGTAGGCCACTTTAGAGCTGATTTCGTAGTTCATGACGTAATCGACGATATCAACGATTTCACGATCAAATTCCGGGCGGATGTTGTTGATTTGAGCTGACATTGGGTACGTTTCCTTATTGTTATTCGTAGAGGTTTACTGGCGCTTATCCAGCGCGACAAACGGGCGGTCTTCCGGTCCAACATAATTGGCGGAAGGACGGATAATTTTGTTGTCCTGACGTTGTTCGATAATGTGCGCCGCCCAGCCGGTGACGCGGGCGATAACAAACAGTGGTGTGAACATCTCGGTGGGAACGCCCATCATGTTGTAGGAAACAGCAGAGAACCAGTCGAGATTGGGGAACATCTTTTTGCTCTCCCACATCACCGTTTCCAGGCGATCGGCGATGTTGTACATCTTCAGCGAGCCGCCTTCCTGCGAGAGCTGCTTCGCCACACGTTTAATCACCTGGTGGCGCGGGTCAGCGATGGTGTAAACCGGATGACCAAAACCAATGACCACTTCTTTGTTTTCCACGCGCTTGCGGATATCTGCTTCGGCTTCGTCCGGCGTTTCGTAGCGTTGCTGGATCTCCAGCGACACTTCATTCGCCCCGCCGTGTTTTGGCCCGCGCAGTGCGCCAATCGCGCCAATAATCGCGGAATACATATCAGAGCCGGTGCCCGCAATCACCCGACTGGTAAAGGTGGAGGCGTTAAACTCGTGTTCGGCGTACAGCACCAGCGAGATATGCATCGCCTTTTCCCAGCTTTGCGATGGCTTTTCGCCGTGCAGCAGATGCAGGAAGTGACCGCCGATGGAGTCGTCATCGGTTTCCGGTTGGATGCGTTCGCCGTTGTGGCTGTAGTGATACCAATAAAGGAGAATCGAGCTAAGCGACGCCAGCAGTTTGTCGGCAATATCCCGCGCGCCAGAGACGGTATGCCCCTCTTTTTCTGGCAGCGTGCAGCCGAGCGCGGAAACACCGGTGCGCATAACATCCATCGGGTGCGACGCCGCCGGTAAGGCTTCCAGCACGGTACGCACGTTAGCCGGTAAACCGCGCAGGGCTTTCAGTTTCGTTTTGTAAGCGGCGAGTTCGTCACGGGTCGGCAGTTTGCCGTGGATCAGCAGATGCGCCACTTCTTCAAATTCGCAATGTTTCGCCAGATCAAGAATATCGTAGCCGCGGTAATGCAGGTCATTGCCACTTTTACCCACGGTGCAGAGCGCCGTATTGCCCGCCGGAACGCCAGAAAGTGCCACAGATTTTTTCGGTTTAATGACATGGGTACTGTTTTGCAGGATCGTTGTGTCGCTCATGTTGTCCTCGTCATTGTTATCATTTGTAGGGTCGAGATTGTTGTCGGATGCGACGCTATGCGTCTTATCCGACCTACAGTTCAGTTCACCCCGTAGGCCTGATAAGTCGCGTCAGCGGCGCATCAGGCATCGGTTGTCGGATGCGACGCTATGCGTCTTATCCGACCTACAGTTCAGTGCACCCCGTAGGCCTGATAAGTCGCGTCAGCGGCGCATCAGGCATCGGTTGTCGGATGCGACGCTATGCGTCTTATCCGACCTACAGTTCAGTGCACCCCGTAGGCCTGATAAGTCACGTCAGCGGCGCATCAGGCATCGGTTGTCGGATGCGACGCCATCCGTCTTATCCGACCTACAGTTCAGTGCACCTCGTAGGCCTGATAAGTCGCGTCAGCGACGCATCAGGCATCGGCTGTCGAATACAATCAACGGGCGTTTTTTATTTCACCTGGCTACGGGCAAACAGGTTGTCGAGCTTCTCTTCGTACTGGTAGTAGTTGATGCTTTCGTACAGCTCGTTGCGGGTCTGCATGGTGTCGATGACGCTTTTCTGCGTGCCTTCCTGGCGCAGGACGTTGTAGACATGTTCAGCGGCGCGGTTCATGGCGCGGAACGCTGAAAGTGGGTACAGCGCCATTGCGACATGGGCGCTGCGTAATTCGTCGGTGGTAAACAGCGGCGTGGCACCAAATTCGGTGATGTTGGCGAGGATCGGCACCTGCACCGCATCGGCAAACTGGCGGTACATGGCGAGTTCGGTAATCGCCTCCGGGAACAACATCTCGGCACCCGCTTCAACATAGGCCTGCGCACGCTCGATCGCCGCATCCAGCCCCTCTACCGCCAGAGCATCGGTGCGCGCCATGATCACAAAATCAGGATCGGTTTTCGCATCCACCGCCGCGCGGATCCGATCCACCATCTCTTCTTTCGAGACGATCGCTTTATTCGGACGATGACCGCAGCGTTTCGCACCAACCTGATCTTCAATATGCAATCCTGCCGCACCGGCTTTAATCATCGATTTCACGGTGCGCGCCACGTTAAAGGCCGAAGAACCAAAACCGATATCCGCATCCACCAGCAGCGGCAGCGAACAAACGTCGGTGATACGGCGAATGTCGGTCAGCACATCATCAAGGGTAGAAATACCGAGATCGGGCAGCCCCAGCGAACCTGCCGCCACGCCACCGCCAGAAAGATAAATTGCCTGATATCCGGCACGCTGCGCCAACAGCGCATGATTAGCGTTGATGGTGCCAACAATCTGCAATGGATTTTCTTTAGTCAGTGCAGCGCGAAACGCTTTACCTGGAGAGTGTAGAGACATAGCCCATCCTTTGTTATCAACTTGTTATTTGCGTTGATAAAGACAAAGCAAGGGGTGTGCCACAATTGCCTTAATAAAATTAAATGTTTAATTTCAATTTGTTAGAGATAAAGTCATGAACTAATCCGCAAATATGCGTTTCAGTTAACGTTTCAGGCAATGTTTCACCGCGTTTCATTGCAACAATTATGAAACAAGACTAAACCCAATATTCGGTTTCTTAACTTTGCGGTGCGCTATGGCACATCCACCACGGCTTAATGACGACAAACCGGTTATCTGGACGGTATCTGTAACGCGCCTGTTCGAGCTGTTTCGCGATATCAGCCTCGAGTTTGATCACCTGGCGAACATTACCCCTATTCAGCTTGGCTTTGAAAAAGCAGTGACCTACATCCGCAAGAAACTGGCAAACGAACGCTGTGACGCCATCATCGCGGCTGGCTCTAACGGCGCGTACCTGAAAAGCCGCCTGTCAGTGCCAGTTATTTTGATTAAACCGAGCGGCTACGATGTGTTACAGGCACTGGCAAAAGCCGGAAAACTCACCTCTTCTATCGGCGTTGTCACTTATCAGGAAACTATTCCGGCACTGGTGGCGTTTCAAAAAACCTTTAATTTGCGCCTCGATCAACGTAGCTACATTACCGAAGAAGACGCACGCGGGCAGATTAACGAGCTAAAAGCTAACGGCACCGAAGCGGTGGTCGGCGCGGGGCTGATTACCGATCTGGCAGAAGAAGCCGGAATGACCGGAATTTTTATCTATTCCGCCGCTACCGTGCGCCAGGCGTTCAGCGATGCGCTGGATATGACGCGCATGTCGTTACGCCATAACACTCACGATGCCACCCGCAACGCCCTGAGAACTCGTTACGTGCTGGGCGATATGCTCGGTCAATCACCACAGATGGAACAAGTACGGCAGACTATTTTGCTGTATGCCCGCTCCAGTGCAGCGGTGTTGATTGAGGGGGAAACGGGGACGGGCAAAGAGCTGGCGGCCCAGGCGATTCATCGGGAATATTTTGCCCGCCACGATGCGCGACAGGGCAAAAAGTCGCATCCGTTTGTTGCAGTCAACTGCGGGGCGATTGCCGAATCGCTGCTGGAAGCAGAACTGTTTGGCTATGAGGAAGGGGCGTTTACCGGCTCGCGACGCGGCGGTCGCGCCGGGCTGTTTGAAATCGCCCACGGAGGTACGCTGTTTCTCGATGAGATTGGCGAAATGCCGCTGCCGTTGCAGACCCGGCTGCTGCGGGTGCTGGAAGAAAAAGAGGTCACCCGCGTCGGCGGGCATCAGCCTGTTCCGGTGGATGTGCGGGTCATTAGCGCCACTCACTGCAATCTGGAAGAAGATATGCGGCAAGGGCAGTTTCGCCGTGACCTGTTTTATCGGCTGAGTATTTTGCGTCTGCAATTGCCACCACTGCGCGAGCGGGTGGCGGATATTCTGCCACTGGCGGAAAGCTTTTTGAAAGTGTCTCTGGCGGCGCTCTCCGCCCCGTTTTCTGCCGCATTACGCCAGGGATTACAGGCAAGCGAAACCGTGCTGGTGCACTACGACTGGCCGGGCAATATTCGTGAACTGCGCAATATGATGGAGCGACTGGCGCTATTTTTAAGTGTGGAACCGACGCCGGATTTAACGCCGCAATTTTTGCAGCTGCTACTGCCGGAACTGGCGCGCGAGTCGGCGAAAACTCCCGCTCCACGCTTACTGACACCACAACAGGCACTGGAGAAATTTAATGGCGATAAAACAGCAGCGGCGAATTATTTAGGCATCAGCCGGACGACGTTCTGGCGGCGGCTGAAAAGCTGAACTGCCGAATGCAGCGCGAACACTTTATCCGGCATAAATTTCAATAGATGATCACCGATAAACTTACGCATCGGGCATGTTTACATAGGGTTCAGAATTACTTCTTCTTATAAATATTTGCCGTGCCGTGGATCTTATTGTCAGTTTGACCGGAGGTCAGTACCAACACATCAGCCCCTTTTTCATCCGCTTTTTTGATCAAATCCTCTTTCGCATCTGCGGTCGACATTTCATTACTGGTTGAAATATCACCTATTTTTTCATACTGCGATTCAACTTTTTCAAATTCCGCTTTGGTCATCAATTCAGCGGCATAGACATTGGTAACGGCTAACGCTAACGCACCGACTAACATTTTAGAGATTATTTTCATATTACGGCTCCAGAGTTGTTATCACACTATCACCCACCCACATTATTGGGTTGATTAATAATTAGTTCAGTCAGGGCATAAACGCCAGTAACCGGAAATAAGACACTTTGTGATCTCTCTCGCACCCGATTATTTTTGGTAGAAATATGATGAAGTTACTTCACTTATTTATGGATGAAATCACTATGGATCCTTTGCACGCCGTTTACCTGACCGTAGGACTGTTCGTGATTACTTTTTTTAATCCGGGAGCCAATCTCTTTGTGGTAGTACAAACCAGCCTGGCTTCCGGTCGACGCGCAGGGGTGCTGACCGGGCTGGGCGTGGCGCTGGGCGATGCATTTTATTCCGGGTTGGGTTTGTTTGGTCTTGCAACGCTAATTACGCAGTGTGAGGAGATTTTTTCGCTTATCAGAATCGTCGGCGGCGCTTATCTCTTATGGTTTGCGTGGTGCAGCATGCGCCGCCAGTCAACACCGCAAATGAGCACACTACAACAACCGATTAGCGCCCCCTGGTATGTCTTTTTTCGCCGCGGATTAATTACCGATCTCTCTAACCCGCAAACCGTTTTATTTTTTATCAGTATTTTCTCAGTAACATTAAATGCCGAAACACCAACATGGGCACGTTTAATGGCCTGGGCGGGGATTGTGCTCGCATCAATTATCTGGCGAGTTTTTCTTAGTCAGGCGTTTTCTTTGCCCGCTGTGCGTCGTGCTTATGGGCGTATGCAACGCGTTGCCAGTCGGGTTATTGGTGCAATTATTGGTGTATTCGCGCTACGCCTGATTTACGAAGGGGTGACGCAGCGGTGAGCAGATAATTTACTCTCTACGTAATCAACCTGATTTGCCGAATCACGGCCATCGGCGATGATAGCCCCCGTAATGCGTGGTCCTTATTTCCGATAAGTTTACTTGAGTCTTTAGCTTCCCATTTCAGCCCACTCTCCCCTGTGTGGGCTTTTTTCATTGGTCTGCCCCATCCTGAATAGCCAAACAATGGCAATGTTCCACTTTGCAGGGATGATAATAAGGGGATCTGATTCAGAAGAGTTTTGAAAAGTTGGACCGCCATCGAGGCCTCGAACCCCGTACCATACAACAATCCTGGTTGTCGTCTGCTCTTCCTGATGAGCTAATGGCGGTTTTTGATATGAGCCTTACAGCATATTTTCTGTCAGGCTTGAGTGCGATGCGTAAGATACAGAAAAGACCCCACACAAACATGATGGAATTATGATTTTTTTCATATGAATGTCAACCCACACATTCACAAAACATCTGCATGAGATCATTTTTTATACACCGCATGGCTGCGAAACCACTACTGGTGCTTTTTTAAGCGAAGTGTCGCCGATCACAACAAAATATAGGCGAAAAAAGAGATGGAATGCCTGTTGGCATACAGATATACAGATGAAATGATTACCTGCATTGCGATTCACTCTCAGGTGGAATAACAATTTGCAGGTGGAACCCTTTCTGAACTAAAGAGTGTAGCGGATTTTAACGTGCTTATTTACAGGATAATATCTGTCACCTAATTCCTGCACTCTATTAGATATCCATTCATTTAATCGCGCATCATCTCTGTATGTTTTTACGTCCAGAACAGAGAGCAATAACATCACCAGTGATTCAGGAAAAACAGGGTAGATATTTTTTAAGTGTAATAATAATCCATGCGCAAGCGCCTGCTTAATGGGCGCGTCTGTCTCCGGAATAGACGACATTTCGCGAAGCCATTTTTCCACATGCATACACTCTTTCCCTTTAGGGAAAATTCTCAGCAAAGGCATATGGTATTCAAGAAGAATACATTTGCAATCTGTTCGCACTGAATCGATAAACTGCACTAATTTCTTAAGCCCGGTAAAGCGTCCAGCCTGCACGTTTGCTTTAATATCAAGAAACGCATCATCCTGGTCATATACCCAAACTGTCCCTTTTTGATTTTCAAGTATGTGAAAAACAAACTTAACCGGGTGATCAGGGTAATCCATCCAGTCATAAAATCCAGGGAAATCATTAAACTGCACATTTATGGTGAGTGCGTTATCGTCTGACCACTCACAGTCTCGTACGGCAGCCATGAGATGAATGAGTTTGTCGTCATCGACTAAATCATCACGACAATCATAAGGATAATCATAATATTGTTTAATCAAAACCTTGAATATATCGACACAGGAAACCAGGGAGCTTTTGATATCCTCTGGTAACTGATTGTTTTTAACCGTATTAAGTATGCTTTGTTGCGTATATGGCATCAAATTATTGTGCGGAGCTTTTAATGATATCATCGCGATCTCTCTTAAATAAAAATAAACGTCGCAGATAATAAAGCTCTGATTAAACCAGGCACTATCAGAAATCGCTCATAACTAACGTGTGAAGTATTGTGTACTGGAGGGCGTTAATTTAACAATTTAAATTTACGTTATAGGTTTTACTGCTACTTTGATATTATTTCGCTCTCCTTAACTAAAAAGTTAAGTGGAGAGCGAAGTTAATATGTTAAACCACAGGGTATTTATTAATTTTTTCAGTCTGTTAGTGTGCGATTATCGATAACAAAACGATATTTCACATCACCGCGCAGCATTCGCTCATAGGCTTCATTAATTTGATCGGCCCGAATCATCTCTATATCAGCCACGATGCCATGTTCGGCGCAAAAATCGAGCATCTCCTGAGTTTCTGGAATGCCGCCAATCATAGAACCGGCTATCGCACGGCGTTTCATGATCAGGTTGAAAACTTCCGGCGATTTATGCGGTGTCGCAGGCGCACCAACCAGCGTCATGGTGCCATCACGCTTCAGCAAGGTGGTAAAATCGTCGAGATTATGTGGCGCAGCTACTGTATTCAAAATGAAATCGAAACTCTTCAGATGAGCCGCCATCTCATCGGCATTGCGTGAGTTAACAACTTCATCGGCCCCCAGGGCTTTTGCCGCTTCGCGTTTTGCCTCAGAAGTGGTAAATGCCACCACATGTGCCCCCATCGCGTGGGCCAGCTTAATCCCCATATGTCCCAGACCGCCGATGCCGACCACGCCCACTTTTTTACCCGGCCCGGCCTGCCAGTGACGTAGCGGCGAATACGTGGTGATCCCTGCACACAACAAAGGAGCCACCGCCGCCAGCTGCTCTTGCGGGTGACGAATACGCAGAACATATCGCTCATGAACGACGATCTGTTGTGAGTAGCCGCCCAGAGTATGGCCCGGTTCGTCCGGCGTCGGCGAGTTATAGGTGCCGGTCATGTGATCACAGTAGTTTTCCAACCCGTCTTCACACTCTTCGCAATGTTTACAACTGTCGACAATGCAGCCGACACCGACCAGATCGCCCGGCGCATATTTTTCTACCTGATCACCAACGGCTACCACACGCCCCACAATTTCATGACCCGGCACGCAGGGGTAAACCGTCCCCGCCCACTCGGAACGGACCTGGTGGAGATCGGAATGGCAAACGCCACAGTAAGCGATTTCGATTTTGACATCATTCGGTCCCGGTTCACGCCGGGTGATATCCATCGGTTCAAGTGGTTGTTTAGCGGAATATGCACCAACAGCTTTGATCTTCATTGTGTTTACTCCTGATTAGCTATGTGTATTTGGCAACGCCTGATATGTCATCGCGGCAAAACGCGTCCATTGAATATAGCCAATATTTAAACCACCCGATCCAGCCCCAACATGCCGCGAGCCTGAATGAAACAGAGCAGCAACGTTCCCCATAAGGCGAGCGCCTGTAAGTGTGATATTTGCTATCTGTAAAAGACTAAAATCGGCAAAACTGATGATCTTTTCACGTAGACAAATAGTTATCTACACAACGTCAATAAGGGCATATTCCTCAAAGATAATGTCCATTTCTGCCGACACACTCATATTCAGATTGCCCCACTCCCTGGGGCTTAAATCTCTTACTATTCACCGTTGCAGGCGTTTCAAATGCGCATCAACCTGCCACACTCCCCCACACCAGTTGCCCTTTATGGAACGTTGCTGTTCTCGGCGAGATACGCGCCACCGCCTCGGCAGAACAGGAGGCGTCCACCAGCACAAAGCTGGCGTCATCCTGCGCTTTTGGCCATACACGCTCGCCTTTTTCATTCAGCGGCAATACATCGCCAGTGGCTAGAAACAGCGAACGGGAGAGGTTCTGTTCGTTAGGACGAATATAGAGCTGCGCGTACAGATTGGCTTTTTCCAGCATGTCGCCCAGACCATAAGGCGACCAGTGGTCGATAACGCTGTCAGTGCCAGTCATCACTTTTACGCCTTTGTCGTGCAACTGTTTGAGCGGCATATGCAGCGTGCCAATCGGCACCGTCGAGGCAATAGAAATTTGTTGCACCACCATCCGGTTCGCCAGTTCATCTACCTGTTGCTCGTTGAGCGTTGCCAGCGCAAAGGCGTGACTGATGGTCAGCTTGCCCTTCAGCTGTGGCGTTTTCTCTACCGTTTCAACCATATAATTGATGGCTGCCACGCCTGCCGGAGTGGTTTCGTGCAGGTGAATATCGACGCCTTTGTCGTAGTCCAGCGCAATCTGGAACATGGTGTCGAGGGATTTTTCCATCGCGCCATCAACACTGGTCGGGTCCAGGCCGCCGACGTAATGCGCCCCCGCCTGCATCGCTTCACGCATTAAAGGTTCAGATTTCGACAGCAGCAAACCGTGCTGCGGGAAGGCGACGATTTCACACTCAAAGCCCGCCTGACGTCGCGCCAGCACCGCCTGCAAATTTTGCAGATTTTTCAGGCCGGAAACCGGTTCGATATTGCAGTGGCTGCGGGCAATGGTGGTGCCTTTCGACTGCAATAAATCAATCAGTTTTTCTGCCCGCTCCTGAGTGTACGGTTGCAGTTCCGGCAGCATTTTCTGCTCGAGTTTGATCATGTCCTGGATGGTGGTGCCTGCCGGACGATTGAGCGAGCGCCACGGCCCGCCGTAAAAGGTTTTGTCGAGATGAATATGCATGTCGCGGGTGGTGGGCAGCATCAGCTTACCGCCAGCGTCATAGTGCGGCAGCGTGGCGTCCGGATGCAGCTTGTTCTCGCGCAGGGCGACAATTTTGCCGTCCTGAATCTCCACGGTCTGGCGCGCCGTGCGGGTCTGCACCGCCACGCCATTTTCGTAGTCAAAACCGGTTTCCAGCAGCACGTTATCGAGATAGTAATGCGGGTCAGTGATTTTCATGGTGTTGTTCGCTTCGCAGTTTAGGGTGCCAGCTACCGCCGCATGGGCGAGCGGCACAGAGGTACCAAACAGCGCGGCGGCGGTGACCATCTTACCGCTCTGGCTCAGAAATTCACGGCGGCTATTGCTTTCTTTCATCTTACGTCCTTACGTTTTAATAATATGAGTGCCCGTTTCGCCGCGCAGCGCCGCAGGCAGGCATTCCGGCGTGGTGATAATCACTTCTTTGCCGCCTTGTTCTAAAAATGTCAGGCTGGCGATGATTTTTGGCAACATGCTGCCGGGCGGGAAATGCCCTTCCTGCATATAGCGGGTCATGGTGGCAATATCCACCCGATCGAGCGCCTGCTGCTGCGGTTTGCCAAAGTGAATACACACTTTTTCGACGCCAGTGGTGATCACAAGAATGTCGGCGTGAATTTCACGGGCCAGCAGCGCGGTAGAGAGATCTTTGTCGATAACCGCGTCCACGCTTTGGTAATCTCCCGCGTCAGTACGCACTACCGGAATTCCACCGCCGCCCGCGCCAATTACGACAAAACCTTGTTGGATCAGCGCTTTAATGGCAGGTGCTTCGACAATACGTTTCGGTTCCGGCGAGGCGACCACGCGGCGATAGCCCCGCCCGGCATCTTCAACAAAACACCAGTCAGGGTTTGCCTTTTGTAATTCGTCACGCTGGCTGTCACTAAAGAATGCGCCGATGGGCTTGGTGGGATGGGCAAAACCTGGATCGTTTTTATCCACTTCCACCTGAGTCACCACGGTGACGGCTTTCTTCTCGCCGTGACGCGCCAGCCGGTTATTCAGCGCCTGTTGGATCAGATAGCCGATGCCGCCCTGCGTATCTGCCACACAGTTCGCCAGCGGCGTTAAGGGCAGCCCTTCGCGCTTGTGGGCAATCTCCGCACGGCGTAAATCCAGCCCGACCTGCGGCCCGTTGCCGTGGGTCAGCACAATGTCGTAATCGGAAGCCAGCATTTCCAGCACCGTATCGGCGACGGCTTTCACCGCCTCCGCCTGATGCTCAATCGACTGGCTGGCGTTATCTTTGATAATGCTGTTGCCACCAATGGCAACGACCACAAGCTCTTTCATGTTGTTATGTCCGCTACAGAGGGTGATGGGGTTATGACCAACGCCAGACTGCCTGATGCGCTACGCTTATCAGGCCTACAATTCTCGCGCCACTCGTAGGCCGGATAAGGCGTTCACGCCGCATCCGGCAATGGTGACAAATGCCTGATGCGCTACGCTTATCAGGCCTACAGATTCTCGCGCCACTCGTAGGCCGGATAAGGCGTCCACGCCGCATCCGGCAGTGGTGGCAAATGCCTGATGCGCTACGCTTATCAGGCCTACAGATTCTTGCGCCATTCGTAGGCCGGATAAGGCGTTCACGCCGCATCCGGCAATGGTGACAAATGCCTGATGCGCTACGCTTATCAGGCCTACAGATTCTTGCGCCATTCGTAGGCCGGATAAGGCGTTCACGCCGCATCCGGCATGAACATGTAGGTCAGACGCCGTAACGTTCGCACCAGCCAAGAATGGCTTTCTCGAAGCAGGCAAAAGGTGGATGCACAATGCCCGCGCCAATCATGCCGACGCCCGCATCTTTATGGGCGATGGCGGTGTTGATCACCGGCAGAATGCCGCTGCTACCCACGCGGGTGATGTCGATTGCCGACGGCACGCCCATAAAACCGAGCAGCGGAATGGTGACGTTGGGGTTTTCACCGAGGGTGATTTCGCGCATCTGACGGGAGAAATCAATAGCTTCTTCCACCGTGCCGCCCACCAGCGCGACGATAGCGGGCGCGGTCGCCATAGCAAATCCGCCAATACCGTAGGTTTCGGTGATGGCGCTGTCGCCGATATCCAGCCCCGAATCTTCCGGCTTATAACCGGCAAACATCGGGCCGATCACCTGCTGCGCCGGGCCGGTAAACCATTGCCCCGGCAGGCCGCTGACCCGCAGGCCGAACTCGACGCCGTTACGCGCCATGGTGGTGACCACGGTGCTGTATTCGATGCCATGCGCCGCATCCATCGCCGCTTTACACATCGCCATCCACGTCGGGCCGGAGAAGTAGTCGCTGCTGGCGACAAACTCAAACACTTCGCGCTGTTGCTCGACGGAATAACCCGCCTGAATAATCCCCGGCGTCAGCGCCTGAATCAGCAGTGTCGTCCCGGCGTTATTGCGGTTATGGCACTCATCGCCCATATGCAGCGCCTGCGCCAGCATTAAGCGCAGATCGATTTCGCCGATAATTTTCATCGCGTCGCGCAGTATTGGTCCCTGCACATCACGCATCCAGTTCAGGCGGTCAATCACGCTCTGGTCGTTAGCGCCCATACGCAAAATCTTCGCCATCTGCTCGCTCATGTTGGTATAAGCGATGTTGCCGTAGGTTTTGTTTTTTACGATGTGCATAAACATCGAGGCCGAGGTAACACCCGCCATCGATCCCACGCAGTCGTGCTCGTGACACGGCGAGAAGGTGATCTCCCCGGAAGCCGCCAGTTCAGCCGCCTCGTCGAGATCTTTCGCCAGTCCTTCGAACACCAGCGCTCCGGTGACCGCGCCTTTCATCGCGCCGCACATTTTTTCCCAGGTGATCGGTGGCCCGGCGTGAAGAATGGTTTTCGCCGTCATGCCCGGCACCACGTTAATCGCCTGATCAAAACCAATCAGCACCGGATGCGACTGGATAATACGCTCCAGCGCCTGCTGGTTAGCGGCGGCGATTTTGTCCGCCAGCGGCGAATCGGCAATGTTATCCAGCGCCTGCACCACCTGCATATTGCCCTGCCCCGGCGGCGTCCAGTCGAGTTGAGTCACTTCTACATGCTGCTTTTTCAGGTCATCGCTAAACATGGCGATGCCGACGTTAATAACGTTCAATGGTTGGCTAAACAGTGACTGGCTCATCAGGCTTCCTCCCCTTTGCAGATAAATTCACGCGCCAGCAATCCGGTATTGGTGCTGCTGCTCGCCAGAATCACTCCGGCATCAAGCAGCATCTGGCTTTGTTGTTCTAACGATGGCGTATCAAGATCGGTACCCAGCACATAGGCGAGAATGATCAACTCGCGTCCTTCGGCAGCGGCGATCGCTTTCGCTTCTTTGATCGTCTCGATGGTGGAGCCGACCGGATCTTCATGCGATCCAAATCCGAGCACAAAATCCATCACGATCACCGCCACTTCTGGATCGCGCGCCTCTTCGATCAAGCGACTGATGCGGTTGGTGGGGTCAATCATCGGGTGCGGCTTGCCGTTGGTGAAGTCGTCATCGCCAAAGTCGAGGAAGGTGTGTTTGATGCTGCGGTTGATATCTTTCAGGCGGAATTCCGGATCGGGCTGAATGTTGCTGTAGACATCGCCATGTTTTTCCATCACCGCGAACATGGTTTCGTCGCACAGCGTGCCGCCGCAGAACAGGCCACGAATGTATTTCTGCTGCGGTTGCAGACGCGCACGCACATCCGCAATCAACGGCTGGTTAAGCGTATGCAGGTCGAGATTTTCCTGTTTCACGCCGGAGAGCATCACCGCTTTTAGCGCTGCCTCTTTGGTGCCGCGGGCAAACTGTAGCCCCTGCTCATCCACTGGCGTTTCGCCACGATCGAGGAAGCAGACGACCACCGGCTTGCGGCAGGCGCGCGCACGTTCCAGCACTTTGCGGGCCACCGCAGGCGCAGGCGGTTTGGAGATAAGCGCAATGATTTCAGTTTGCGGATCGTTTTCCAGCATCCCGATGGCGTCGAGCATCATCAGGCCGCCGATTTTCTCGCTCAGGTCGCGCCCGCCGGTGCCAATCAGTTGCGAAACGCCGCCGCCAAATTCATGAATGCGGACGCTCAACTCCTGACTGCCGGTGCCGGATGCGCCAACAATACCGATGTTGCCGCGACGCACGGCGTTACCAAAACAGAGCGCCGCGCCGTTGATAATCGCCGTGCCACAGTCTGGCCCCATCATCAGCAGCCCTTTTTCGTGGGCCAGTTGCTTGAGCGCCAGTTCATCTTCAACTGAGACGTTATCGGAAAACAGCATCACGTTGAGATCGTTTTGCAGCGCCTGACGCGCTTCGCGAGCGGCAAACAGACCGTTGACCGAAATCACCGCCAGGTTACTTTCCGGGATATGCTTTTTGGCGCTGCCAATAGTGGCGTAACGCGCCTCGTGCGAGCCGCTTTGCGCTTTGGTGTTGAACAGTTCTTCAATCTCCACCAGCAACTGCTCGTTGTCCGCACCCGATTTACCATTGATGACAATCATCAGGTCGCCGTTTTTCGCCTGCTCCAGCTCCGGCGTCAGCAGTCCTGAATTCTTCAGCACGCCTTTATTCATTTCGGTCGCCATCGCCACAAATGCCTGCTCGACGCCGTCGAGTTTATTTGCACGCGTGGAGATAGACATCAGCGAGACAGAATCAAAATAGGTATTCGGTTTAATGACTATTTTAACTGACATAATTCCCTCCGTAGGTTTGGCTCAGCGCACAACCATCGGCCATGCCATACAGCATGTCGCAGCCGGAACTGGAGCCAATATGTTTAATTTTTTCTATTGCCTGAGTTGCGTTCCCAGGGATGTCATAAATAATGTTGTGAATAAAACGATGAATATTTTCCCGGCAGCGTTGTTGTAATGCGGCTTCCAGCGTTATGGCACTTAATAATGTGGTATTATTTTTGCCGCGTTGCAGACCGAGATAAAATTCCTCTTTGTATTTTTCCGCCGGATGCCCGGGAATAAATAAAATAAGCGCCAGACCTGTTAAATAATCGTCGGCTGATGGCGTAAGGCCAATCCCTAACCCCATCATACTGGCGACCGCTGAGGCGATATTTTGTTTATCGTTTACGGCCTGAATAACTGCCCGTCGTTTAATATGTAATTCTTTATTTAACGCCTGATAAAACGGATTATCGCCGCGATAATTAAACAGGGTTTCATTTTCCCCCAGGTGCTGATGAATAATGTCGTGCCACTGTAGCCAGGCGATAAGGTGAAAATTCACAGCGGTCATTTGCAAGGTTGGGGACAGCCAACGCCGACAACGACTCATCTCTATATGAAGATGTTGACCAACCGTAATACCTTGATCGTCAAACTGAACCTTATCACCATGCCGGAACAGATCATCAAAGTGAGTGAGTGCCAACCGACAACTGTTTGGCGCATTGTCGTACTCTTCACAAAGCAGCGTCAGCAACTGCTGGCGAGCCGGGAGTGCGATATTTACCGCTCTGGCAAAGACCTGTTCAACCTGTCCTTGCCCCCGCTGCGCCAGAAAATCCGCATCCGCAGTTAGCGCCCACACACACCGTCTTTCTGGTGTGTTGATAGCAAGCCTCCCGGTTTATGCACCTGCGGCAATCAGTAACTGCGCAATCTCTTCAAAGCCCCGTTCCCGCGCCAGTTCCAGTGGCGTTTTGCCATATTTATCGGTCAGATGCGGGCTGGCACCGTGTTCCAGCAATAACTGCACAATCGCCTGCTGTTTAATACCACCATCATTAAGCACAATCGCTTCCAGTAGCGGCGTCCAGCCTACATGGTTGGTCTGGTTAACGTTAATCTCCGTATGCGCCAAAAGCTCTTTTACAATACTTAAATGGCCTTTTTCACAGGCAGGCGTCAGGCCGACACCGCCAAAACGGGTTACGCAATTAAGATCGGGTTTAGCCGGTAAAATAATTCGTAGTAGCGTTAAATCATCGTTCAGACAGCTAATTAAAAAAGGATTTAAACAGGTATGATCTTGCTTATTAATATCCGCTCCGGCATCAATTAATGCCTGAACGCAAGCATATTGCTGATATAAACTTGCCAGCGTAATTGCCGTTTTCCCCTGACGATCGCAGGTATTAATATCGACACCCAGCGCAAGGCAGGTTTTTACTTTATCGATATCACCCTGTTGTGCAGCCAATAAATAGTCGGCAGGTAGATTTTTTATACTCATTCACATTCCCCTGGTTTTTGTGGCTGTTTTCGATGAATTGAGAATAGCAACGATAATCTGATAAAAGAACCCGCTTAAATTTAATTCGCCGTATCTCGCCTTTTTGTTGAATAATATTCAACAATCTTTTCGCAGTGTGCGGTAGTGCAATATTTGTTTCTTTGACCCGATACCCTTTCACTCAATCAGGTTTTATTTCTCTATAGTCTGCACATGTAAGAGTAGCTTTCGTCCATGTCTAACCAGAGGGGAACAAGATGAACGGACTCACGGCAACGGGTGTCACCGTCGGTATTTGTGCAGGGCTTTGGCAGTTAGTGTCTTCACATGTCGGGCTCTCTCAAGGATGGGAATTATTAGGAACCATTGGCTTCGTCGCCTTTTGCAGTTTTTATGCCGCAGGCGGCGGTAAATCGGGGTTTATCAGAAGTCTGGCGGTTAATTATTCCGGGATGGTGTGGGCGTTTTTCGCCGCGCTGACTGCTGGTTGGCTGGCCTCTGTAAGTGGACTGTCCGCGTTCTGGGCGAGCGTAATTACTACCGTACCCTTCTCGGCGGTAGTGGTCTGGCAAGGGCGTTTCTGGTTACTGTCCTTTATTCCCGGTGGCTTTCTCGGCATGACGCTGTTTTTTGCCAGCGGGATGAACTGGACGGTGACGTTACTGGGTTTTCTGGCGGGTAACTGCGTGGGGGTAATTTCAGAATATGGTGGACAAAAATTAAGCGAAGCGACGACTAAACGCGACGGGTATTAAAAGTTATTCAAAAATGATTATCTATCTTTAACCGATACCTCTACAGTCATAGCTGGAGAAATTCATAGTAGATAATGGCGAGAATGGTTTAATGAACTCAATTTTTACCGAAGAGAATCTGTTGGCATTTACTACCGCTGCGCGTTTTGGCAGCTTCAGTAAAGCCGCAGAAGAGTTGGGTTTAACCACTTCCGCCATTAGCTACACCATTAAGCGTATGGAGACGGGGCTGGATGTGGTGCTGTTCACTCGCAGTACCCGCAGCATTGAGTTAACGGAGTCCGGGCGTTATTTTTTCCGCAAAGCTACCGACCTGCTGAATGATTTTTATGCCATCAAACGCAGGGTAATGACTCCAACTTATTGATAGTGTTTTATGTTCAGATAATGCCCGATGACTTTGTCATGCAGCTCCACCGATTTTGAGAACGACAGTGACTTCCGTCCCAGCCTTGCCAGATGTTGTCTCAGATTCAGGTTATGCCGCTCAATTCGCTGAGTGTAACGCTTGCTGATTACGTGCAGCTTTCCCTTCAGGCGGGATTCATACAGCGGCCAGCCATCCGTCATCCATACCACGACCTCAAAGGCCGACAGCAGGCTCAGAAGACGCTCCAGTGTGGCCAGAGTGCGTTCACCGAAGACGTGCGCCACAACCGTCCTCCGTATCCTGTCATACGCGTAAAACAGCCAGCGCTGACGTGATTTAGCACCGACGTATCCCCACTGTTCGTCCATTTCCGCGCAGACGATGACGTCACTGCCCGGCTGTATGCGCGAGGTTACCGACTGCGGCCTGAGTTTTTTAAATGGCGGAAAATCGTGTTGAGGCCAACGCCC
>NZ_JAENDM010000044.1:0-33388 GCF_019375075.1 Escherichia sp. XD33 | reverse complement strand
CCGCTGTATGAATCCCGCCTGAAGGGAAAGCTGCACGTAATCAGCAAGCGATATACGCAGCGAATTGAGCGGCATAACCTGAATCTGAGGCAGCACCTGGCACGGCTGGGACGGAAGTCGCTGTCGTTCTCAAAATCGGTGGAGCTGCATGACAAAGTCATCGGGCATTATCTGAACATAAAACACTATCAATAAGTTGGAGTCATTACCATTTAATCAATATATTAGCACTGATTACAATTATACCTTTTTATTATTCTGTGTCATGATGCTTCCGTTATTAGCCTTTTATCGTCTTGTTTATATTTTTTGGGCCGGCATGATGCCGGCTTTTTTTATGCCTTCATTAATGTGCGCCTGATCACACCAGCCGTTTGGCGCAACAATCATTGATACCCCCTATGTTTCCGCTCAACTCATAACATATTGATATACATTTATAATTTCATGAATATTTATATTTAGAATTCATAATTCTGAATTATATTAAATAGATTAGAAACATTTTGAAATCTTTTAAATATATTTGTTACACGTAATCCTTAAAATAAAATGAACTTCATAGAATAGTATCCAAATGTGCTTTTTTTTGGATAACGGCACTTATTGATATATTCATGAAGATTATAATCACAAGGGAATACATAATGAAAAGAAAAGTTCTGGCAATGCTGGTCCCGGCGTTATTAGTTGCTGGCGCAGCAAATGCGGCTGAAATTTACAATAAAGATGGCAATAAAGTTGATTTCTACGGCAAGATGGTTGGCGAACGCATCTGGTCAAATACTGATGATAATAACAGCGAAAACGAAGATACCTCCTATGCTCGTTTCGGTGTTAAAGGTGAAACCCAAATCACCAGCGAACTGACTGGTTTTGGTCAGTTTGAATACAACCTCGACGCCAGCAAGCCCGAAGGCTCTAATCAGGAAAAAACCCGTTTAACCTTCGCAGGTTTGAAATATAACGAGTTAGGATCTTTCGACTATGGTCGTAACTACGGTGTTGCTTATGATGCCGCAGCTTATACCGATATGTTAGTTGAATGGGGTGGTGATTCCTGGGCTTCCGCTGACAACTTCATGAACGGTCGTACCAACGGTGTTGCAACCTACCGTAACTCTGATTTCTTTGGTCTGGTTGATGGTCTGAATTTTGCTGTGCAATATCAAGGTAAGAACAGCAATCGTGGCGTTACTAAACAAAACGGTGATGGCTATGCGTTGTCTGTAGACTACAACATCGAAGGTTTTGGTTTTGTAGGTGCATATAGCAAATCTGATCGTACTAATGAACAAGCTGGTGACGGCTACGGTGATAACGCTGAAGTGTGGTCATTAGCAGCCAAGTATGATGCAAATAATATCTATGCAGCAATGATGTACGGTGAAACCCGCAACATGACCGTTTTGGCTAATGATCATTTTGCAAATAAAACCCAAAACTTTGAAGCTGTTGTACAGTATCAGTTCGACTTCGGTTTACGTCCGTCTTTAGGCTACGTATATTCCAAAGGCAAAGATCTTTATGCTCGTGATGGACATAAAGGTGTTGATGCTGACCGCGTAAATTATATCGAAGTTGGTACCTGGTACTACTTCAATAAGAACATGAACGTCTACACAGCATACAAATTTAACCTGCTGGATAAAGACGATGCAGCGATTACCGATGCCGCAACTGATGACCAGTTTGCAGTTGGTATCGTCTACCAGTTCTAATCAGCCAACGCGCCGCGGCGTGTTACTGTAAAACATAACACTAGCCTGAGTTCGTCCCTCATCGAACTCAGGCTTTTTTATTGGCATTTCATCTCCATCTGCGGCACACGCAATTGCCAAAGCATATCGATACAGCACCTTACCCTGCCCCTCCTGCCACAATAACATCTACCAGCGACTCTTCCAGCCAACACCCCAAATGCACATTCTGATGAATTACCCCGTAACAAACACGCTTCCCAAATAGAAATCTTTGCAAAAATAGTGCATGAAATAAGCTTTTTCTCTACCAATCCGCGATATAAATATTCATCAGCACCACAATATTCCACATCACTAAATCTCTCCCCACCGCCCCGCATCTCTGATAATGGTCTAAAATCATTGAGGCCACTTGCGACGACGTTGCTCAATAAGGAAAATTTGGCGTGAATAATATTCAACACCAGTGCAGCATCATCATTACATACTTACACCCGCCGACTACCGCTTTCGATATATTTACTCAATTTTCCAGCCTGGTTAAAAATAGCGACCAGCTCAGTCGCAAATATAGTGACTACCCTAACTAAGCAACAATAAGGAATACACTATGACTGTTCAAACAAGTAAAAATCCGCAGGTCGATATTGCTGAAGATAATGCGTTCTTCCCTTCAGAATATTCGCTTAGCCAATATACCAGTCCCGTCTCTGATCTTGATGGCGTGGACTATCCAAAACCGTATCGCGGTAAGCATAAAATTCTGGTGATCGCCGCGGACGAACGTTATTTGCCAACCGATAACGGAAAACTGTTCTCGACCGGTAACCATCCGATTGAAACGTTGCTGCCGTTGTATCATCTCCATGCTGCAGGTTTCGAATTCGAAGTGGCGACCATTTCCGGTCTGATGACCAAGTTTGAATACTGGGCTATGCCGCACAAAGATGAAAAAGTAATGCCATTCTTTGAGCAGCATAAATCGTTGTTCCGCAATCCGAAGAAACTCGCGGATGTTGTCGCCAGCCTCAACGCTGATAGCGAATATGCAGCAATCTTTGTTCCTGGTGGTCATGGCGCACTTATTGGTTTACCTGAAAGCCAGGACGTAGCTGCCGCTTTACAGTGGGCAATCAAAAATGACCGTTTTGTTATCTCCCTTTGCCACGGCCCGGCGGCTTTTCTGGCGCTTCGCCACGGCGATAACCCACTGAATGGTTATTCCATTTGCGCATTCCCAGACGCCGCAGACAAACAAACGCCAGATATTGGCTATATGCCAGGTCATCTCACCTGGTACTTCGGCGAAGAGCTGAAGAAAATGGGCATGAACATCATTAATGACGACATCACCGGGCGAGTACATAAGGACCGTAAACTTCTCACCGGCGACAGTCCTTTCGCAGCGAATGCGTTGGGTAAACTGGCGGCGCAGGAAATGCTGGCAGCTTACGCGGGTTAATCCCTGTTACGTTTGAATGTAAGCGCATAATTAATCGCAGCCGCGTTAGTACTCACGACGTGGCTGCGTTTTTTCACGGTTAATTTATGGCGTACTGAAGCCCTATGTTAATTTCTTTGCGGTAACGTAATTCGGAACACATTATGCTTATTGAGATAGTGATATGAAGCACTTCCCCCATGCAATTCGGCAATCGCTTTGACTAAAGAAAGACCAAGTCCCTGACCTACGGAATGACGCGAATTATCTCCCCGCCAAAATCTACGGAAGAGTTTTTCAGGCTCATGTATTTTCGTTCCAGGACTGGCGATATCAATATTAAGATAGCCGTTGGTATCAAGAAAACTGGTTATATGAATACGCGATTTTTCTGGTGAATATCTAATGGCATTAACAATAAGATTCGATAACATTCGTTGCAGTAAAATTTTATCCGCAAAGATTTGCTGATTGCACTCGACCTTAAAGCAAATCTCTTTCTCGTCTAAAAGATATTCAAGATAATCCAACAAATTTTCGACTTCCTTATTGAGAGAAAGCGAGTCCAGTTTCACCAAAACATTGTTTTTATCTGCCCGGGCAAGAAACAGTATGTTCTCTGTTAACCGCGAAATATTTTCCAACTCTTCAATGTTACCGGCAATTGTTTTTTGATATTCAGCGATACTTCTGGTTTGACTGAGCGTAACCTGATTCTGACCCAGTAATGCATTAATGGGCGTTCTAAGTTCATGAGCGAGATCGTCAGCAAATTGACTTAGGCGTTCAAAATCTTTGACTAAGGCTTGATGCATTTTATTCAACGCCTGCCCAAGAGGTTTTAGTTCTCTCGGTAATGCGCTAACCTCAACAGGCTCTCGGCTATAGTTATAATTCAGCGCTTCCGTTACACCACTCAACTTTTTGATCTCTCGTAATCCCGTTCTGATTAACAGCGGACTTAATACTGAGCAAAGTACAATGGCGACAATGCAAATTATAATGCTATTAATTTTATACTGTTCAAGCATGTTATGTCTGGCTGAAGCCAATTTAGCCACAGTAACCGTTAATGATGGCGAAACTTCATCAATATTAATTCGTAAAGCATCAATCTCAGTATCATTAATAATGCTTCTGTAAATGCCAGCTGCGCTGATTGTCTCACTAGCAGGTATGTTATTTAACATGTCATCACTGACATTTGTCCGGTTAACAATTTTATTGATGCCATCACCATGAATGATCAAGATATCCTGACTAACATCCATCATCCGGTTAAAGTATACAGGTAACGTATCTGGATTTACCCCATCAATTAACAACTGCTTGATCTGTGCTGTCCGGTTAATGAGTGTTGTATCATCGCGCCATTTCAACTCACTTGCCAGGCCATTATAGAGAGTCCAGACAATTCCAGCGCCAGCAACAGACAGAAGCAATATAAAAAGCAAGGTTAAACGGACGGTTATAGACAATCTTTTCATTATTTTTTTACCGCTACGAATGAATAGCCCATCCCCCGGATTGTGGCGATTAGCTTTTCAGGAAAAGGATCATCAACTTTTGCGCGGAGCCTGCGAATGGCGACATCCACCGTATTGGTATCACTATCAAAGTTGATTCCCCAAATTTCACTCGCAATAACCGTTCTGGGTATAATTTCGCCAGCTCTGGAGGCCAGTAGCCAAAGTAACTGAAACTCCTTGCGCGTCAGTGTAATACTGATATTGTCCCTGCTCACACTTTGACTTACAGAGTCCATTCTTAAGCCACTGATTTCTAATGTTGAATTCAAAGCGTGATGTTGCCTTAATTGTGCCCGAACCCTTGCCAGCAACTCAGAAAATGAAAAAGGTTTTACCAGATAATCATTTGCTCCACTGTCCAGCCCTCTGACTCTGTCATCGACAGAATCCCTTGCAGTAAGGCAAATAACAGGGGTTTGCTTTGCTGTTCTTAACGTTTGTAAGATCTGCCAGCCATCCATACCCGGAAGCATAATATCCAGAATTATCAATGCATAATCATCCTTCAGCGCAAGATAAAGCCCATCTCTGCCATCAGAAACGGCATCAATGACATAACCCGCTTCGGAAAGCCCCTGCGTTACCCACTCCTGGGTCCTTTGATTATCTTCAATAAGTAAAATCTTCATGAAAATAATATGCCATAAATCATATGTTATAGAAACAGCCTGGTTCATTACAAAATTGTAATGCTGCTGTAAGGTTACCCTGGCCGCTTTTTCGCTATCCTCAAAACTCATTCACATGACAAGGATATAAACATGTTAAAGCGTTATTTAGTACTCTCGGTAGCAACGGCAGCATTTTCATTACCTTCTTTGGTTTATGCCGCACAACAAAACATTCTTAGCGTGCACATTTTGAACCAGCAAACCGGAAAACCCGCTGCTGACGTGACAGTCACTCTTGAAAAGAAGGCGGATAACGGCTGGTTACAACTTAATACCGCCAAAACAGATAAGGATGGACGAATTAAGGCACTGTGGCCCGAGCAAACTGCAACTACGGGCGATTACCGTGTCGTATTTAAAACCGGGGACTATTTCAAGAAACAAAATCTTGAAAGTTTCTTCCCTGAGATCCCCGTTGAATTTCATATTAATAAAGTGAACGAGCATTATCATGTGCCTTTATTACTTAGCCAATATGGGTATTCAACCTATCGTGGCAGTTAATGCATAAATATGTAAAAGCAGATCTCTGCTACTGTTAGGGAGGACACTCCCTGACAGATTAACAGTAAACGGCTCTTGCTGGCTAACGACAAAAAAGTGTGATGGCTTATGAAAAAGAATCAATTTTTAAAAGAATCAGATGTTACGGCCGAGTCGGTATTCTTTATGAAGCGTCGGCAGGTGTTAAAAGCACTGGGCATCAGTGCAGCTGCACTTTCTTTGCCTCACGCTGCGCATGCCGATCTGCTTAGCTGGTTTAAAGGGAACGATCGCCCGCCCGCCCCCGCCGGAAAACCGCTGGAGTTCAGCAAGCCTGCCGCCTGGCAAAATAACCTGCCACTGACGCCAGTAGATAAAGTCTCCGGTTATAACAACTTCTATGAATTCGGGCTGGATAAAGCCGATCCCGCCGCTAATGCTGGTAGCCTGAAAACCGATCCATGGACACTGAAAATCAGCGGCGAAGTGGCAAAACCATTGACCCTCGATCACGATGATTTAACCCGTCGCTTCCCGCTGGAAGAGCGTATTTATCGTATGCGCTGCGTGGAGGCATGGTCGATGGTGGTGCCGTGGATTGGTTTTCCGCTGCACAAATTGCTGGCGCTTGCCGAACCCACCAGCAATGCGAAGTATGTCGCTTTCGAAACAATTTATGCACCGGAACAAATGCCAGGCCAGCAGGACCGCTTTATCGGCGGCGGGCTGAAATATCCTTATGTCGAAGGATTGCGTCTCGACGAAGCAATGCATCCGCTCACACTGATGACCGTGGGTGTTTATGGCAAGGCGTTACCGCCACAAAATGGCGCGCCGGTACGACTGATTGTGCCGTGGAAATATGGCTTTAAAGGGATTAAATCGATAGTCAGTATTAAGCTGACCCGCGAGCGTCCGCCAACCACCTGGAATCTGGCAGCGCCTGACGAATACGGTTTTTACGCCAACGTTAATCCGCATGTTGATCACCCGCGCTGGTCACAGGCTACCGAACGATTTATTGGTTCAGGCGGCATCCTCGATGTTCAGCGCCAGCCAACGCTACTGTTTAATGGTTACGCCGACCAGGTGGCATCGCTGTATCGTGGCCTGGATTTGCGGGAGAATTTCTGAATGCGTCTGACAGCAAAACAGGTGACATGGCTGAAAGTTAGCCTGCATCTTGCCGGATTGTTGCCGTTTCTCTGGCTGGTCTGGGCGATCAATCACGGTGGACTGGGTGCCGATCCGGTGAAAGATATTCAGCATTTTACCGGTCGCACTGCACTGAAATTTTTGCTGGCGACCTTGTTAATCACACCTCTGGCACGCTACGCAAAACAGCCGTTATTGATACGCACTCGCCGCCTGTTAGGCTTATGGTGCTTTGCCTGGGCGACACTGCATTTAACCAGTTACGCATTGCTGGAGCTGGGCGTGAATAATCTGGCGTTATTAGGCAAGGAGTTAATTACCCGGCCTTATTTAACGTTAGGAATTATCAGCTGGGTTATTTTGCTTGCTTTAGCGTTTACTTCAACCCAGGCGATGCAGCGAAAACTCGGCAAGCACTGGCAACAGTTGCATAATTTCGTCTATCTTGTCGCGATCCTGGCCCCAATACATTATCTGTGGTCAGTGAAGATTATTTCACCGCAGCCGCTCATCTACGCTGGGCTGGCTGTACTGCTTTTAGCCTTACGGTATAAGAAGTTGCGTTCCCTTTTTAACCGGTTACGCAAGCAGGTTCACAACAAATTATCTGTATAACTTCATATTGCCGACAAAGTACGCGTTATCCCTGCCGGATGCGGCGCGAGCGCCCTATCCGGCCTACGCAGATCACATCAGATTATGTTTCGTTTGTCATCAACCTCAAATTATCAATATAATTCATTTTATTTCAATAAGATAGATAAGTACACCTGAGAAAACTATGCTCTCATCTCCTAAGAGTTGTTGCATTTTGCCATATGTTACAATATAACATTACACATCATATACAATGACTCTGGAGGAAAACTGTTTTGGCGATTCGTCTTCACAAACTGGCTGTTGCTTTAGGTGTCTTTATTGTTAGCGCTCCTGCCTTTTCGCATGGTCATCACTCACACGGCAAACCCTTAACAGAGGTCGAACAAAAAGCTGCTAATGGTGTTTTTGATGATGCCAATGTACAAAACCGAACGCTCAGTGACTGGGATGGAGTCTGGCAATCCGTTTATCCTTTACTGCAAAGTGGCAAACTTGACCCCGTCTTTCAGAAGAAAGCGGATGCAGATAAAACTAAAACATTTGCTGAAATTAAAGATTATTATCACAAAGGTTATGCAACAGATATCGAGATGATTGGCATTGAGGACGGCATTGTTGAATTCCATAGAAATAATGAAACAACATCCTGTAAATATGATTACGATGGATACAAAATACTCACCTATAAATCAGGCAAGAAAGGCGTTCGTTACTTATTCGAATGTAAAGATCCTGAAAGCAAAGCCCCTAAATATATACAATTTAGCGATCATATAATTGCACCACGAAAATCATCTCATTTTCACATTTTTATGGGTAATGATTCACAGCAATCTTTATTAAATGAAATGGAAAACTGGCCAACGTATTATCCATATCAGTTGAGTAGCGAAGAAGTGGTCGAGGAAATGATGTCTCATTGAGTATTCTCATGATAACGCCTCGATGCCGCTTTAGTAAGTCATCATAACTGCCACTGGTCCATCCACAAACGCCACTGAACGCAAGCTAGCTACAGACACGCTCATCACTATGACGTGTCTGTATATTAATAAGCTAACCCGCATTGAGTTAACCAATAACGGATTCCATACACAATACGGCCAACAGAGAAAGATACCTGTGCTCACGCCATTGCTTATATTGGCTGGTTACAATGTGCACTATCAATTTTTTAAATAACAAATTCTTAAAACCACATCTGTATAAGGAATTTTTAAGGTTCGTGGGATAGCTTGACTGTAAAAATTACAGGAGCTACAAAAATGAACCGATTCTCAAAAACTCAAATTTATTTACATTGGATAACGCTGCTTTTCGTTGCAATAACCTATGCCGCGATGGAACTCCGTGGCTGGTTTCCTAAAGGTAGTAGTACTTATCTGCTGATGCGAGAAACACATTACAATGCGGGTATATTCGTTTGGGTGTTAATGTTTTCACGCCTGATTATAAAACACCGTTATAGTGATCCTTCTATTGTGCCACCGCCACCTGCCTGGCAAATGAAAGCGGCTTCGCTAATGCACATCATGCTTTATATAACCTTCCTTGCACTTCCTCTGCTGGGGATTGCTTTGATGGCTTACAGTGGAAAATCGTGGAGTTTCCTTGGTTTCAATGTGTCTCCCTTTGTTACCCCAAACAGCGAAATTAAAGCACTGATAAAAAATATTCACGAAACCTGGGCAAATATAGGTTACTTTTTAATCGCAGCTCACGCTGGCGCAGCACTCTTTCATCACTACATTCAGAAAGATAATACTCTGTTACGAATGATGCCTCGCCGCAAATAAGTCGATCCCCTGACAAGGAAATGTGAACCATGGACATCAACGCGTCATAAATGTTTACGCAAGTGCACAATGCACCCTTTCCACTATCAACAAGGAGGAGCAGAAACTGTGTAAATCGTACAATGGTAAGACTTATCAAAAATACAGGTTAATTTTGGTATTTAAACCTTTTTTACTTGTTAGTATGATACAAAGGCTTTCAAAAAAGCTGGGAAATTCAACAACTCTTGGAAATTATGGACTTTGTCCCGCGGCTTTAATCTGACGGCCGCGTTCCTTTTTTGACTCAATTATTGAACCCTTCTCTACGCAACTTCAGTTCCCACCACCAACTTTGCGGCAGTTTCATAGGATGAATGTCTAAAAGAATAATGGTGAGCGATAAGAAAACGACTGAATAACTGCACATTTTCGCTCGAAAGCTTCCTGTCAGATCCATAGCGAATCAAGTGCTGAATGTCACAGTATCGAACAGAAAACAGTGACGATCTAACCCTTCAAGAATATTCTACGATTGTTCTGTTTAGGAAAAGCAAGGCGGGAAGTCGGGAGATAAGTCATTGATAAAGTGGCGGAGAGAGGGGGATTTGAACCCCCGGTAGAGTTGCCCCTACTCCGGTTTTCGAGACCGGTCCGTTCAGCCGCTCCGGCATCTCTCCGTTCAGATGGTTGCCATGATGCCAGGAAATTTGGCATTTTAACAGTCCCTGTCCGTGCAATTTTGTTCAAGTGACGAGTTTGCGAGCAAAACGATGATTAAGTGGCCCTGGAAAGTACAAGAATCAGCACATCAAACTGCCCTTCCCTGGCAGGAAGCACTATCGATCCCCCTTTTAACGTGTCTGACGGAACAGGAACAAAGCAAATTAGTCACTCTTGCCGAACGTTTTTTACAGCAAAAGCGGCTTGTTCCTTTACAGGGCTTTGAACTGGATTCATTAAGAAGCTGCCGGATAGCACTTCTATTTTGCCTACCCGTTCTGGAGTTAGGACTGGAATGGCTGGATGGTTTTCATGAAGTCTTAATTTATCCTGCGCCATTTGTGGTCGATGATGAATGGGAAGACGATATCGGTCTGGTGCATAACCAACGTATTGTTCAGTCAGGTCAGAGCTGGCAGCAAGGGCCTATCGTTTTGAACTGGTTGGATATACAAGATTCTTTTGATGCTTCTGGTTTTAACCTGATTATTCATGAAGTCGCTCATAAGCTGGACACCCGTAACGGCGATCGCGCCAGCGGAGTTCCCTTTATTCCGTTGCGTGAGGTTGCTGGCTGGGAACACGATCTTCATGCTGCAATGAACAACATTCAGGAAGAAATCGAATTGGTTGGCGAGAATGCGGCGAGCATTGATGCTTATGCAGCCAGCGATCCTGCTGAATGTTTTGCCGTACTTTCTGAATATTTCTTTAGCGCCCCAGAACTTTTTGCTCCTCGTTTCCCTTCATTGTGGCAACGTTTCTGCCAATTTTATCAACAAGATCCTTTGCAGAGACTGCATCACGCTAATGATACAGACTCGTTTTCGGCGACGAATGTTCATTAATTAACAACTTTGCAGATTAATTAACCAATTGAAATGACTTATGAAATTTAGTGTTGACAGACAAGGTACCGCTAAGTAATATTCGCCCCGTTCACACGATTCCTCTGTAGTTCAGTCGGTAGAACGGCGGACTGTTAATCCGTATGTCACTGGTTCGAGTCCAGTCAGAGGAGCCAAATTCTAAAAATTCGCTTTTTTAGCGCAATGTCACTGACCTTAGTTGAACATTGTTTTTTAACGGATAGCGGGTTTTTAACATCTTAAGCGCCCTCGACCTTTATGGTTGAGGGCGTTTTGCTATGAACGCCATCACCATTTTCCCCTCGATTATAAAACTTGAGTTATTCAGTAGTCTCCCCTCTTGCAACTCACACCCAAAACTGCCTAACGAAAAGTTATTAATTTTCAATCATATTGCTATCAGTATTTACATTTTTTCGCTGTGCTAGAAAGGGCGCATTTATGTTAGCTCGTTCAGGGAAGGTAAGCATGGCTACGAAGAAGAGAAGTGGAGAAGAAATAAATGACCGACAAATATTATGCGGGATGGGAATTAAACTACGCCGCTTAACTGCGGGTATCTGTCTGATAACTCAACTTGCGTTCCCTATGGCTGCGGCAGCACAAGGTGTGGTAAACGCCGCAACCCAACAACCAGTTCCTGCACAAATTGCCATTGCAAATGTCAATACGGTGCCCTACACCCTTGGAGCGTTGGAATCGGCCCAAAGCGTTGCCGAACGTTTCGGTATTTCGGTGGCTGAGTTACGCAAACTCAACCAGTTTCGTACGTTTGCTCGAGGTTTTGATAATGTCCGCCAGGGTGATGAACTGGATGTCCCGGCACAAGTTAGTGAAAAAAAATTAACCCCGCCGCCGGGTAATAGCAGTGACAACCTCGAGCAACAGATAGCCAGTACTTCACAGCAAATCGGGTCTCTGCTCGCCGAAGATATGAACAGCGAGCAAGCGGCAAATATGGCGCGTGGATGGGCCTCTTCTCAGGCTTCAGGCGCAATGACAGACTGGTTAAGCCGCTTCGGTACCGCAAGAATCACGCTGGGCGTGGATGAAGATTTTAGCCTGAAGAACTCCCAGTTCGATTTTCTCCATCCGTGGTATAAAACGCCTGATAATCTCTTTTTCAGTCAGCATACTCTCCATCGTACTGACGAGCGTACGCAGATTAACAACGGCTTAGGTTGGCGTCATTTCACTCCCACATGGATGTCGGGCATCAACTTCTTTTTCGACCACGATCTTAGCCGTTACCACTCCCGCGCCGGCATTGGCGCGGAGTACTGGCGCGACTATCTAAAATTAAGCAGTAACGGCTATTTGCGACTGACCAACTGGCGCAGCGCACCTGAACTGGACAACGATTATGAAGCACGCCCGGCCAATGGCTGGGATGTACGCGCAGAAAGCTGGCTACCCGCCTGGCCGCACCTTGGCGGTAAACTGGTCTATGAACAGTATTATGGCGATGAAGTGGCCCTGTTCGATAAAGACGATCGGCAAAGTAATCCTCATGCCATAACCGCTGGACTTAACTATACCCCCTTCCCGCTGATGACCTTCAGCGCGGAGCAACGCCAGGGTAAACAGGGCGAAAATGACACCCGTTTTGCCGTCGATTTTACCTGGCAACCTGGCAGCGCAATGCAGAAACAGCTTGACCCGAATGAAGTCGCTGCACGGCGTAGCCTTGCAGGCAGCCGTTATGATCTGGTGGATCGCAACAACAATATCGTTCTGGAATATCGCAAAAAAGAACTGGTTCGCCTGACCCTGACAGACCCCGTGACAGGGAAGTCAGGAGAAGTGAAATCACTGGTTTCGTCGCTACAAACCAAATATGCCCTGAAAGGCTATAACGTCGAAGCCACCGCACTGGAAGCTGCCGGTGGCAAAGTGGTCACAACGGGTAAAGATATTCTGGTTACCCTGCCGGCTTACCGGTTCACCAGTACGCCAGAAACCGATAACACCTGGCCGATTGAAGTCACCGCCGAAGATGTCAAAGGCAATTTGTCGAATCGTGAACAGAGCATGGTGGTCGTTCAGGCACCTACGCTAAGCCAGAAAGATTCCTCGGTATCGTTAAGTACCCAAACATTGAACGCGGATTCCCATTCAACCGCCACACTGACTTTTATTGCGCATGATGCAGCAGGTAATCCTGTTGTCGGGCTGGTGCTCTCGACGCGTCACGAAGGTGTTCAGGACATCACCCTTTCTGACTGGAAAGATAATGGTGACGGAAGCTATACCCAGATCCTGACCACAGGAGCGATGTCTGGCACGCTGACGCTGATGCCACAGCTGAATGGTGTGGATGCGGCTAAAGCCCCCGCCGTGGTGAATATCATTTCTGTTTCGTCATCCCGAACTCACTCGTCAATTAAGATTGATAAGGACCGTTATCTCTCCGGCAATCCTATCGAGGTGACGGTAGAACTGAGAGATGAAAATGACAAACCTGTTAAGGAACAAAAACAGCAACTGAATAACGCAGTCAGCATCGACAACGTGAAACCAGGAGTCACTACAGACTGGAAAGAAACCGCAGATGGCGTCTATAAGGCGACCTATACCGCCTATACCAAAGGCAGTGGACTTACTGCGAAGCTATTAATGCAAAACTGGAATGAAGATTTGCATACCGCTGGATTTATCATCGACGCCAACCCGCAGTCAGCGAAAATTGCGACATTATCTGCCAGCAATAATGGTGTGCTCGCCAATGAGAATGCAGCAAACACCGTCTCGGTCAATGTCGCTGATGAAGGAAGCAACCCAATCAATGATCATACCGTCACGTTTGCGGTATTAAGCGGATCGGCAACTTCCTTCAACAATCAAAACACCGCAAAAACGGATGTTAATGGTCTGGCGACTTTTGATCTGAAAAGTAGTAAGCAGGAAGACAACACGGTTGAAGTCACCCTTGAAAATGGCGTGAAACAAACGTTAATCGTCAGTTTTGTCGGCGACTCGAGTACCGCGCAGGTTGATCTGCAGAAGTCGAAAAATGAAGTGGTTGCTGACGGCAATGACAGCGTCACAATGACCGCGACCGTCCGGGATGCAAAAGGCAACCTGCTCAATGACGTCATGGTCACTTTCAATGTTAATTCAGCAGAGGCGAAACTGAGCCAAACCGAAGTGAATAGCCACGACGGGATCGCCACAGCTACGCTGACCAGTTTGAAAAATGGTGATTATAGGGTTACGGCCTCTGTGAGCTCTGGTTCCCAGGCTAATCAACAGGTGAATTTTATCGGTGATCAAAGTACTGCTGCCCTGACCCTCAGTGTGCCTTCAGGTGATATCACCGTCACCAACACAGCTCCGCAATATATGACTGCAACCTTGCAGGATAAAAATGGCAACCCACTAAAAGATAAAGAAATCACCTTCTCTGTGCCAAACGACGTCGCAAGTAAGTTCTCGATTAGCAACGGAGGAAAAGGCATGACGGATAGTAACGGGGTTGCAATCGCCTCCCTGACCGGCACGTTAGCGGGCACGCATATGATCATGGCTCGTCTGGCTAACAGCAATGTCAGCGATGCACAGCCAATGACGTTTGTGGCGGATAAAGACAGAGCGGTTGTCGTTTTGCAAACATCGAAAGCGGAAATCATTGGGAATGGCGTGGATGAGACAACTCTGACAGCAACAGTGAAAGATCCGTCGAATCATCCGGTGGCGGGGATAACGGTAAACTTCACCATGCCACAGGACGTTGCGGCAAACTTTACCCTTGAAAATAACGGTATTGCCATCACTCAGGCCAATGGGGAAGCGCATGTCACGCTGAAAGGTAAAAAAGCGGGCACGCATACGGTTACCGCAACGCTGGGTAATAACAATACCAGTGATTCGCAGCCGGTAACATTTGTGGCGGACAAAGCCTCGGCTCAGGTTGTCCTGCAGATATCAAAAGATGAGATCACAGGTAATGGCGTCGATAGCGCAACGCTAACTGCAACGGTTAAAGATCAGTTCGACAATGAGGTGAATAATCTTCCGGTAACATTCAGCTCAGCCTCTTCAGGACTCACCCTGACCCCGGGAGTAAGTAATACCAACGAGTCTGGCATCGCGCAGGCCACTCTCGCAGGCGTTGCCTTTGGTGAGAAGACGGTTACTGCATCACTGGCTAATAATGGTGCCAGCGACAACAAAACTGTGCATTTTATTGGCGACACAGCGGCGGCAAAAATTATCGAGTTGACGCCTGTCCCAGACAGCATAATCGCCGGTACCCCGCAGAACAGCTCCGGCAGCGTCATCACCGCCACAGTCGTTGATAATAATGGCTTTCCGGTGAAAGGTGTGACTGTGAACTTCACCAGCAACGCAGCGACAGCCGAAATGACGAACGGCGGTCAAGCCGTGACGAACGAACAGGGTAAGGCTACCGTCACTTATACCAATACCCGCTCCTCGATAGAATCAGGAGCGAGACCGGATACCGTTGAGGCCAGTCTGGAAAATGGTAGCTCCACGCTTAGCACATCAATTAATGTCAACGCTGATGCGTCTACGGCACATCTCACCTTGCTACAGGCACTTTTTGATACAGTCTCCGCAGGCGAGACAACCAGTCTGTATATTGAGGTGAAGGATAATTACGGCAACGGTGTCCCCCAGCAGGAGGTAACCCTCAGCGTTTCACCAAGTGAAGGCGTGACCCCCAGTAATAACGCTATATATACTACCAACCACGACGGCAATTTTTACGCAAGCTTTACCGCTACAAAAGCCGGGGTTTATCAATTGACGGCAACCCTCGAAAATGGCGATTCGATGCAACAAACAGTGACCTATGTGCCGAACGTCGCGAATGCTGAAATCACGCTGGCAGCCTCGAAGGATCCGGTGATTGCCGACAATAACGATCTCACGACACTAACAGCAACAGTCGCTGATACAGAGGGCAATGCGATAGCCAACACTGAGGTAACATTTACTCTGCCGGAAGATGTGAAGGCGAACTTCACGCTGAGCGATGGCGGTAAAGTGATTACTGATGCTGAAGGCAAAGCGAAAGTCACGCTGAAAGGTACAAAAGCAGGCGCTCATACTGTTACAGCATCGATGACTGGCGGTAAGAGTGAGCAGTTGGTGGTGAACTTTATTGCGGATACGCTCACTGCGCAGGTTAATCTTAACGTTACCGAGGACAATTTTATCGCTAATAACGTCGGGATGACCAGGCTGCAGGCAACAGTGACTGATGGAAACGGCAACCCGTTAGCCAATGAGGCGGTGACATTCACGCTACCGGCAGATGTGAGCGCAAGCTTTACTCTCGGACAAGGCGGTTCCGCCATTACTGATATCAACGGCAAGGCTGAAGTTACACTGAGCGGTACAAAATCCGGCACCTACCCCGTGACAGTTAGCGTGAACAATTATGGTGTCAGTGATACGAAACAGGTGACTTTGATTGCCGATGCTGGTACCGCAAAACTAGCCTCCTTAACCTCTGTATACTCATTCGTCGTCAGCACGACCGAGGGCGCAACCATGACGGCAAGCGTCACTGACGCTAACGGCAACCCGGTAGAAGGCATAAAAGTTAATTTCCGCGGAACCTCCGTCACGCTAAGCAGCACCAGCGTTGAAACGGATGATCGGGGTTTCGCTGAAATTCTTGTGACAAGCACCGAGGTCGGACTGAAAACAGTTTCAGCCTCTCTGGCAGATAAACCTACTGAAGTCATCTCGCGATTACTGAATGCCAGTGCAGATGTTAATTCTGCGACGATTACCAGTCTGGAGATACCGGAAGGTCAGGTAATGGTCGCACAAGACGTAGCAGTTAAAGCTCACGTTAACGACCAGTTTGGCAACCCGGTTGCGCATCAACCCGTGACATTCAGTGCAGAGCCATCCTCGCAAATGATCATCAGCCAGAATACGGTCTCTACTAATACGCAGGGTGTAGCCGAGGTCACCATGACGCCCGAAAGAAACGGTTCGTATATGGTGAAAGCATCCCTGCCGAATGGAGCCTCACTTGAGAAACAACTGGAGGCTATTGATGAAAAACTGACACTCACGGCGTCCAGTCCGCTTATCGGTGTCTATGCCCCTACAGGCGCTACTCTGACGGCAACGCTAACCTCTGCAAATGGCACTCCAGTGGAGGGTCAGGTCATCAACTTTAGCGTAACGCCAGAAGGGGCGACGTTAAGTGGCGGAAAAGTGAGAACTAACTCTTCAGGTCAGGCTCCAGTCGTTTTGACCAGCAATAAAGTCGGTACATATACGGTGACTGCATCTTTCCATAACGGCGTAACAATACAGACACAGACAACCGTGAAAGTCACTGGCAACTCAAGCACCGCCCATGTTGCTAGCTTTATCGCTGATCCATCGACTATCGCCGCCACCAACACTGATTTAAGTACCTTAAAGGCAACGGTTGAGGATGGCAGTGGTAACCTGATCGAAGGTCTCACTGTGTACTTCGCCTTAAAAAGCGGCTCTGCCACATTAACGTCATTAACAGCGGTGACCGATCAAAACGGAATCGCGACAACAAGCGTGAAAGGAGCGATGACAGGTAGCGTCACGGTAAGCGCAGTCACGACCGCTGGTGGAATGCAAACAGTAGATATAACGCTGGTGGCTGGCCCGGCAGACACCTCGCAGTCCGTCCTTAAGAGCAATCGGTCATCACTGAAAGGGGACTATACCGATAGTGCTGAATTACGTCTTGTTCTGCACGATATATCAGGCAATCCGATCAAAGTTTCTGAAGGGATGGAATTTGTGCAATCAGGTACTAACGTGCCCTATATAAAAATTAGCGCAATTGATTACAGTCTAAATATCAACGGTGATTACAAAGCCACTGTTACAGGAGGCGGAGAGGGTATCGCAACGCTGATCCCTGTATTGAATGGTGTTCATCAAGCTGGTCTGAGTACCACAATACAATTCACTCGCGCAGAAGACAAAATAATGAGCGGTACAGTATCAGTCAATGGTACTGACCTACCGACAACTACATTCCCTTCGCAGGGGTTCACCGGGGCGTATTATCAGTTGAATAATGACAACTTTGCCCCAGGAAAAACGGCGGCTGATTATGAGTTTTCAAGCTCTGCCTCCTGGGTCGATGTTGATGCTACCGGTAAAGTGACATTTAAAAATGTCGGCAGCAATTCGGAAAGGATTACGGCGACGCCAAAATCAGGAGGCCCTAGCTATGTATACGAAATCCGTGTGAAGAGTTGGTGGGTGAACGCCGGCGAGGCTTTCATGATATACAGCCTTGCTGAAAATTTTTGCAGCAGCAATGGCTACACGCTCCCCAGAGCAAACTATTTAAACCACTGTAGTTCCCGAGGCATCGGGTCACTGTACAGTGAATGGGGAGATATGGGGCATTACACGACTGACGCTGGTTTTCAATCAAATATGTATTGGTCATCTAGTCCCGCAAACTCAAGCGAACAATACGTAGTTTCCCTGGCAACAGGTGATCAAAGCGTATTTGAAAAGCTTGGGTTTGCTTATGCGACATGTTATAAAAACCTGTGATTTTCCGTTATAATTTCTTAAAGAGTGTTCCATTCGGGGCACTCTTTTTTACATTCCCTCTACAGAACTAGCCCTTCTCTCACAGAAAATGAATAAATAAAAATGCGGCACCGCCAGAATCGCGTTCGATGTGACTATGATCATTTTCGGTGAGTACTGCTTTGATCTAAAGGCTGGTTTTCTGTGATGATTGACCAGCCTCAGAGTATTGATGACACCACCGTTCATAACAGATCGGCATTACTATGCATAAGTACTGTCTCATATTCTCGCCAAAACACTTTTTAATGCCTTTGCGAATTCATCCAGACTTATATTGTCAATTTTTTGCCCAACGACGACTGACTCCGAGACATCGGCCATTGCGGGCCATCGCGTTTTGTAATCAGCATAAATTGCAACAACAGGGGTATTATAGGCACTTGCCATATGTAATATTGAGGTGTCAGGAGTTATTGCGATATAAGCATCTTTTATGATTGCTGCTGAACGTTTAATCGAGGGTGGTAAGGATAAACGGTAGACATTATTATAACAATCCACTAATGCCCTGGCTTTATCTTCACCTTTGGGTCCATGAACGATCACTATTGGTATATCTGTTTCACTTTAAATTTTTGCTATTAGATTTTCTGCAATCGATAATGAAAATGTACGTTCCTGCGAGCTACCTTCTAAATTGAACGCAATGTAAGATCCTAACGATCGCATTTCCTCGCGCACCTCATCGAGTACATCCTCACTTAGTGGCAATTCATATATTGGCCTGACTGCTGGAAAACCCGCCTCACGCATCATAAATGCCCATGTCATAGGTACGGGAGCCCGGAGTTTCTGATCCATACGGGACGCGTTCTTGCACAAAGGGGAGAAGCAATTCATGGTTATACCAACAACCTGAAAATTCGTTTTTGCTTTCAACTGACTGATAAATAACATCGTTTTCAGGTTCTTTTTACGCATCCCCTCAATGCAAAGATCCGGCGTACCGTATTGCTGTGTTATGTTCTTTGCTAAATCTTTTATTTTTTTTAATGTTGCGTGATCCTGCATAGTCATTGTGACTAATGTTAATTTAGTCTGTTCAAGTTTAAGCGCATTAAAGACTTCTAAATTAATTGTCGACGTTACAATTAAAAGATGCTTAATTTTATGCAATTCAAGCGCCCGAATAACAGGAAAGATGGCCATAGCATCGCCAATCTGATCGGGAATATGGATGACAACAAAGTCTGTTTTTTCAATATTGAAATTATAAGCTTTATAATCGTAGTAACTAAATGCAATACGTCTCAACAATGATGCTAAAAACATACCTAACCTCGCCTCCCTACTGGTTATAATGCAATGCAGTCTATCAGACTCATCAGGGTGCCATTTTGTGCATATGCGGACTTTTATGTTTCATATCTCTAACCTGTGGGTCCTCTGCTTAATCCTTAAACAACACCAGCAACTCCTGCGCTTTCATCTTCCATCGAATTTTTCATGTTGCCGCTAATCAGCCATAAAATCATTTGCAGATGCGCTCTGTCGAGGTAGTCTCATAAGGTTCGTTTATAGATCGACGGCAATGTGAGTTACCTTTTCCATACTAATTATAAAAAGACAGTACAAACAGGATCATTATGGACTCCACGCTCATCTCCACTCGTCCCGATGAAGGGACGCTTTCGTTAAGTCGCGCCCGACGAGCTGCGTTAGGCAGCTTCGCTGGTGCCGTCGTCGACTGGTATGATTTTTTACTCTATGGCATCACCGCCGCACTGGTGTTTAATCGCGAGTTTTTCCCGCAAGTAAGCCCGGCGATGGGAACGCTCGCCGCATTTGCTACCTTTGGCGTCGGATTTCTTTTCCGTCCGCTCGGCGGTGTCATTTTCGGTCACTTTGGCGACCGACTGGGACGTAAGCGCATGTTAATGCTGACCGTCTGGATGATGGGCATCGCGACAGCCTTGATTGGTATTCTTCCTTCATTCTCGACCATTGGGTGGTGGGCACCTATTTTGCTGGTGACACTGCGTGCCATTCAGGGATTTGCAGTCGGCGGCGAATGGGGAGGCGCGGCGTTGCTTTCCGTTGAAAGTGCACCGAAAAATAAAAAAGCCTTTTACAGTAGCGGTGTACAAGTTGGCTACGGTGTAGGTTTACTGCTTTCAACCGGACTGGTTTCATTGATCAGTATGATGACGACTGACGAACAGTTTTTAAGCTGGGGCTGGCGCATTCCTTTCCTGTTTAGCATCGTACTGGTACTGGGAGCATTGTGGGTGCGCAATGGCATGGAGGAGTCCGCGGAATTTGAACAACAGCAACATTATCAAGCTGCCGCGAAAAAACGCATCCCGGTTATCGAAGCGCTGTTACGACATCCCGGTGCTTTCCTGAAGATTATTGCGCTACGACTGTGCGAATTGCTGACGATGTACATCGTTACTGCCTTTGCACTTAATTATTCAACCCAGAATATGGGGCTACCGCGCGAACTTTTCCTTAATATTGGTTTGCTGGTAGGTGGATTAAGCTGCCTGACAATTCCCTGTTTTGCCTGGCTTGCCGATCGTTTTGGTCGCCGTAGGGTTTATATCACAGGTACGTTAATCGGAACGTTGAGCGCATTTCCTTTCTTTATGGCGCTTGAAGCACAATCTATTTTCTGGATAGTTTTCTTCTCCATAATGCTGGCAAACATTGCGCATGACATGGTGGTGTGTGTGCAACAACCGATGTTTACCGAAATGTTTGGTGCCAGTTATCGCTATAGTGGCGCTGGAGTCGGTTATCAGGTTGCCAGTGTGGTTGGCGGTGGATTTACACCTTTTATTGCCGCTGCACTCATCACTTACTTTGCCGGGAACTGGCATAGCGTCGCCATTTATTTGCTGGCTGGATGCCTGATTTCCGCAATGACCGCTTTGTTGATGAAAGACAGTCAACGCGCTTGATAGCCTGGCGAAGATCATCCGATCTTCGCCTTACACTTTTGTTTCACATTTCTGTGACATACTATCGGATGTGCGGTAATTGTATGGAACAGGAGACACACATGAATAATAAGGGCTCCGGTCTGACCCCAGCTCAGGCACTGGATAAACTCGACGCGCTGTATGAGCAATCTGTAGTCGCATTACGCAACGCCATTGGCAACTATATTACAAGTGGCGAATTACCTGATGAAAACGCCCGCAAACAAGGTCTTTTTGTCTATCCATCACTGACCGTAACCTGGGACGGTAGCACAACCAATCCCCCCAAAACGCGCGCATTTGGTCGCTTTACCCACGCAGGCAGCTACACCACCACGATTACTCGCCCTACTCTCTTTCGTTCGTATCTTAATGAACAACTTACGTTGCTGTATCAGGATTATGGTGCGCATATCTCAGTGCAACCCTCGCAGCATGAAATCCCTTATCCTTATGTCATCGATGGCTCTGAATTGACACTTGATCGCTCAATGAGCGCTGGGTTAACTCGCTACTTCCCGACAACAGAACTGGCGCAAATTGGCGATGAAACTGCAGACGGCATTTATCATCCAACTGAATTCTCCCCGCTATCGCATTTTGATGCGCGCCGCGTCGATTTTTCCCTCGCACGGTTGCGCCATTATACCGGTACGCCAGTTGAACATTTTCAGCCGTTCGTCTTGTTTACCAACTACACACGTTATGTGGATGAATTCGTTCGTTGGGGATGCAGCCAGATCCTCGATCCTGATAGTCCCTACATTGCCCTTTCTTGTGCTGGCGGGAACTGGATCACCGCCGAAACCGAAGCGCCAGAAGAAGCCATTTCCGACCTTGCATGGAAAAAACATCAGATGCCAGCATGGCATTTAATTACCGCCGATGGTCAGGGTATTACTCTGGTGAATATTGGCGTGGGACCGTCAAATGCTAAAACCATCTGCGATCATCTGGCAGTGCTACGCCCGGATGTCTGGTTGATGATTGGTCACTGTGGCGGATTACGTGAAAGTCAGGCCATTGGCGATTATGTACTTGCACACGCTTATTTACGCGATGACCACGTTCTTGATGCGGTTCTGCCGCCCGATATTCCTATTCCGAGCATTGCTGAAGTGCAACGTGCGCTTTATGACGCCACCAAGCTGGTGAGCGGCAGGCCCGGTGAGGAAGTCAAACAGCGGCTACGTACTGGTACTGTGGTAACCACAGATGACAGGAACTGGGAATTACGTTACTCAGCTTCTGCACTTCGTTTTAACTTAAGCCGGGCCGTAGCAATTGATATGGAAAGTGCAACCATTGCCGCGCAAGGATATCGTTTCCGCGTGCCATACGGGACACTACTGTGTGTTTCAGATAAACCGTTGCATGGCGAGATTAAACTTCCCGGCCAGGCTAACCGTTTTTATGAAGGCGCTATTTCCGAACATCTGCAAATTGGCATTCGGGCGATCGATTTGCTGCGCGCAGAAGGCGACCGACTGCATTCGCGTAAATTACGAACCTTTAATGAGCCGCCGTTCCGATAATAAGTTCTGAACCTTCTTATCAGAAATAGATGTGAAGGAGTAAGTAAGACACCTGGCAAATAGCCTGCAATAATCGTGGGCTGTTTGCTTCCTTGGGCGGATACGAGTTTTATTATCGTCTTAATGATTTCCACATATTAAAAGCAAGTATGCTTTCAAAACACAATTATAAAAAATCCCGCCAACAATATAAGTTTTTATAAAATTAAATATAAGATTATGGCTTTAGAATATTTTTATTTCTAATAGACGAGATTTTTCCTGTTATGATATAATATGCTGAATTAACACATGTTAACGATTTACCAGTAATGTAAATAAATTTTCGAGGAGATCATTCCAGTGGGACGTAAATGGGCCAATATTGTTGCTAAAAAAACGGCTAAAGACGGTGCAACGTCTAAAATTTATGCAAAATTCGGTGTAGAAATCTATGCTGCTGCTAAACAAGGTGAACCCGATCCAGAATTAAACACATCTTTAAAATTCGTTATTGAACGTGCAAAGCAGGCACAAGTTCCAAAGCACGTTATTGATAAAGCAATTGATAAAGCCAAAGGCGGCGGAGATGAAACGTTCGTGCAGGGACGTTATGAAGGCTTTGGTCCTAATGGCTCAATGATTATCGCCGAGACATTGACTTCAAATGTTAACCGTACGATTGCTAACGTTCGCACAATTTTCAATAAAAAAGGCGGCAATATCGGAGCGGCAGGTTCTGTCAGCTATATGTTTGACAATACGGGTGTGATTGTATTTAAAGGGACAGACCCTGACCATATTTTTGAAATTTTACTTGAAGCTGAAGTTGATGTTCGTGATGTGACTGAAGAAGAAGGTAACATTGTTATTTATACTGAACCTACTGACCTTCATAAAGGAATCGCGGCTCTAAAAGCAGCTGGAATCACTGAGTTCTCAACAACAGAATTAGAAATGATTGCTCAATCTGAAGTTGAGCTTTCCCCAGAAGATTTAGAAATCTTTGAAGGGCTTGTTGATGCCCTTGAAGATGACGACGATGTACAAAAAGTTTATCATAACGTCGCAAATCTCTAATTATCTTTTAAAGAAATCTGTCTTTACGGCAGATTTCTTTAATCTCATATAATTCTTATAAAAAATATAATATTCAACTCGTCATATTGATTATACCCCCCCGTTCCCAGAGAAATAATATTTATTAAAATTCCAGTTCTTCTTTTTCTGATTACAGAAGGCAAAGTGGCAATTACGCATAGTTTCCCGATAAAGACGCGATAGCGACATCCCGCATAAGGCATTTTTCTCTTTATCTTTGTACGGTACTTCATGGAACAGAGTTTTTGACCTTGCGAATCGTGATGTCTGTTGGGGAGGGACAATTTGCTCACTGAAGCGTGAGACTCGATTAAGCGCACGAAACACAGAAATCAAAAAACCCGGTCACTTTTTTACAAGGTAACCGGGTAAAAATAATTTTTATTTTTTAACTGTTTTGAGACTCATAGAGATGTCTCAAAACTAAAATTTGGCTCCTCTGACTGGACTCGAACCAGTGACATACGGATTAACAGTCCGCCGTTCTACCGACTGAACTACAGAGGAATCGTGAGAACGAGGCGAATATTAGCGATGCCCACCCACAATGTCAAAGCCTGTTTTTTAAATTTGAAATCGTTTGCTGAAATAATCTGCATTTTGTCGTTTATTCCGACACAACTGGCTTTTTTTCACACTTTTGCGGCTCGGGTCGAGGGTATTTCCATAGCCAACGTCCAGTAACCATTCGCCAGTAAAACAGCACGGCCCGCACAGCCCAGTCGGCAAACATTCCCATCCAGACACCAACCACACCCCAGCCAAGCATGATTCCCAGCACATAACCGACTACAACCCGACAACCCCACATGCTCAACATCGAAACCCACATGGCGTAACGGGCATCACGAGCACCTTTAAATCCAGCGGGTAGCACCCATGAGGCGGACCAAATAGGCATAAATAAAGCATTTAGCCAAATCAGAATCACAACGACATGTTTAACCTGTGGATCCTGGGTGTAAAACGATGCCATAACCCCGGCAAAGGGAGCCGTTAGCCAGGCGATGGCCGTTAATCCAAGAGTGGAAAGCCAGAACACATGCCGCAACTGAATCTCTGCTTGCGCTATCTGCCCTACCCCCAACCTTCGGCCTGTAATGATCGTAGAAGCAGAGCCGAGCGCACTTCCGGGTAAGTTGATAAGAGCCGCAATTGAAAACGCGATAAAATTTCCGGCAATAACACTGGTCCCCATCCCGGCAACGAACATTTGGGTTAATAACCGACCACTGGTAAATAACACTGATTCGACACTCGCGGGAATACCAATCCCCATGACTTCCCAGATAATGCTAAAATTCAGCGGTTTAAAATAGCTCTTTAACGAAATCCTTAGCGCAGGATTAAAACCAATCGCCAGCACCCACAAAATTGCAACTGCGCCAATATAACGAGAAATGGTTAAACCCAGCCCTGCCCCGACAAATCCCAGTCCCGGCCAGGAGAAAAGGCCGTAAATCAATATGCCGCTAATAATAATATTAAGAATATTCAGGCTACCGTTAATCAATAGCGGTATTTTCGTATTCCCTGCACCACGAAGTGCCCCGCTACCAATAAGAGTGATGGCAGCTGCTGGATAACTGAGTACCGTCAGCTCCAGATAAGTCAACGCCAGTGCTTTAACTTCTGTCGTGGCATCACCCGCGACGAAATCAATAATTTGTTCGCCAAAATGATGAATAAGCGTTGCCAACAGTACGGCAAACAACGTCATGATCACCAATGACTGCCGCGTCGCCACCCTCGCTCGTCGTCGATCCCGCTTACCGAGACTAAATGCCACAACGACAGTAGTACCAAGATCGATAGCAGCAAAAAAAGCCATAATGACCATATTGAAGCTGTCCGCCAATCCCACGCCGGCCATCGCATCTTTTCCCAGCCAGCTGACCAGAAAAGTGCTCAGAACCCCCATCAACAGGACACAGGCATTCTCCATGAAGATAGGAACAGCAAGCGGGGTTATCTCGCGCCAGAACAACACTTTGTAGCTCTTGCGTTTAGCGTGCCAGCGAGTGCCGTGAACAACCTGGCGTAAAGCAGAGGAGATATTCAAAGCCGACCTTAATTGCAGAAAGTGAAACCACATTTCAAATAATGAGGGAGAATCAGCAAAGCTGCAAAGATTTTCGCCAACAAATTGTCTGCAAATGCAACAAACTGTTGATAGAAACGGCAAACAGTTGGGGAATTTAAAAATCGGGTTTGACAAAAGATTTTTCGCCGTTAAGATGTGCCTCAACAACGATTCCTCTGTAGTTCAGTCGGTAGAACGGCGGACTGTTAATCCGTATGTCACTGGTTCGAATCCAGTCAGAGGAGCCAAATTCCTGAAAAGCCCGCTTTTATAGCGGGATTTTTGCTATATCTGATAATCAATTTCCTCTTCACTGCTTTCCATCACCTGCCGCTTGATATCCTCAACTGACAGTCCTGCATTACAAAGTTCCAGAAAGCGCCAGACATAGTTACGCTGAAGTTGTCCTCGCTTCAGTCCCAACCAGACAGTATTAGCATCAAAAAGATGCCGCGTATCCAGGCGGATTAAATTCTCTTCCTCTTGTTCGCCACTGGATTGCTCGGCAACTAATCCGATCCCAAGCCCAAGAGCAACATAGGTTTTAATGACATCAGAATCCTGCGCACTTAATACAATATCTGCCAGCAAACCTTTGCGGGCAAATGCGTCATCAATACGTGAGCGCCCCGTAATCCCCTGTCGGTAAGTGATTAACGGCCACTTCGCTATTGATTCCAGCGTCAATGGTGAAATTTGCGTCAAGGGATGATCGTGTGGAACAAGCAAACTATGGTGCCAACGAAACCACGGGAAGGCGACGAGCTGCGGGTCATTACTCAAACGCTCGCTGGCGATACCAATATCAGCTTCGCCATTTTGCAACAATGTCGCAATTTCCTGTGGCGTCCCCTGGATTAGCTCGAGCCGAACCTCCGGGAAAAGTTCGCGAAAAGCTTTAATGACCTCTGGCAAGCTATAACGTGCCTGAGTATGCGTCGTTGCAATAGTGAGAACGCCAGACGTATCGTTGGTAAACAGGTCTGCAAGCCGACGAACATTACTGGCTTCATTCAGAATACGTTCTGCAATGACCAGTAATGCTTTGCCCGGTTCAGTCATGCCCAGCAGTCGCTTACCTCGTCGAACAAATATTTCGATGCCAAGTTCATCCTCCAGTTCCCGAATATGACGGCTGACGCCTGACTGTGAGGTAAAAAGCATATTCGCAACCTCTGTCAGGTTGTAATCCTGACGTGCAGCCTCGCGGATTATCTTTAGTTGTTGGAAATTCACGGTAAACTCCGGGCAGTTCAGATTTCCCGTTATTGTTAAAGTCTAATGCCCGGCATAACAAATAATAAAAACCCGCATCTTATTCCATCCCGATATAACACTTAGCTCACCAATTGCCACTGCCTTTTTTCCATCACTGGAGAACTAATCACTGACATTAACAACTCTTTCACTGCCTGTGCCTGTGGCGATAAGTTCGCTCTGGCGGGTAAATTTAATGACAAAGAGAGACTCATGGAAGGAGTGGTAATGCGTGACATCCACCCATTTACTGCGCCACATAACGAACGCGCGGCCGATTCGGGTAATACTGCAACGCCCATGCCGCTGGCAATCGCTGCGGTAAGCGTGGCAATAGACTCAATTTCACCAATAACTTTTGCCGTGAGTCGCCGTAGGGAAAAAGCCTCATCAACACGAAGTCTAATAGCACTGTAATCACTGGGGAGAAAGAGGTTCATTTGCGCAATAGCATTCACATCAACGCTTTGCCCCGGGCAATCTTGAGTTCCTACCAGAAAAAGATCTTCTTTCAGCAAAGCCTGACTGGATACACCAGCCACAGGGGAATGCTCATAAATCACCGCCATATCGAGTTGGTGATTTATCAATTTTTCGTTAAGCACTGCACCACTATTTTCATGAAGATAGATAACGATCTCCGGAAATTCAGCGCGAACCGCCTGTAATAAGGGCATGGTGATGGATGACGCAGCGGTTCCTGGTGCAAAGCCAATCGAGACTTGCCCCGATAATGCCTGACCAACGTTATGCACCGCCAGTTGGGCCTGTTCACACTGACGTAAAATGGCCCGCGCATGGGTATAGAGAATTTTTCCGGCGTCTGTTGGTGTAACGCCCCGCTTTGTACGGATCAAAAGTTGTTGATTTAACTCACCTTCCAGTGTGGCAACCTGCTGGCTGAGCGCTGGTTGTGCGATATGCAATACTTCAGCAGCCTGGGTCAGGCTACCAATATCTACAATTTTTACGAAGTATTTCAGGCGTCTGAAGTTCATGTTGCCTCCGGTTTTTAAGAATCGGCCCAAGTGCCGCCATTACTTACAACCAGATTGCAAGATGCTTGCCAGTTTTATTTTGGTGTTGATGTACAAGCTAACCAACTGTCAAATAAGAGATTATGATAGATTCGTCATTTGCTCCTTTAATCAGCTGTCGCGTTCCCCTGCCCTATAAAAGGAGGGTATGCACCACGATTGTTCATTACCCAATAAGATTGAAAGCTCACCACTTTGTTGAAATTGACAGCAAACAAACAAAAAAATGCATTTCACCCTTTGACATCACCATGCACTGCCATTAATATGCGCCCCGTTCACACGATTCCTCTGTAGTTCAGTCGGTAGAACGGCGGACTGTTAATCCGTATGTCACTGGTTCGAGTCCAGTCAGAGGAGCCAAATTCAAAAAAGCCTGCTTTCTAGCAGGCTTTTTGCTTTCTAATTACCAACGCTCTTAAAACATCTGTCTTGAACCAGAACTAATTTGCACAGGCATTCCCGATCGACGTTGCAACGCAGCATTTGCGCGATTTACATCAACTTCTTGCCCGTTGATAAACGCCCGCAAAGATGGGGTTACCGGCAATGGCACTTTTCGGTCAGACTCATATTCTGCACGATTGCGCGACAACGGCTCATGAACTTCCAGCCAGTTCGAGCCATCTGGTTCAGTGGTGTATTTTACTGGCTGGTCGATAATTTGCACACGCGTCCCAACAGGAACATTATCAAACAGATATTTGATATCGTCATTGCGCAGACGAATACAGCCCTGACTTACCCGGAGCCCAATACCAAAATTGGCATTGGTACCATGGATGGCATACAACCTGCCAATATAAATCGCGTACAGCCCCATGGGATTATCGGGGCCCGCAGGAACAAATGCGGGCAAACTCTCCCCTCGTTTCGCATATTCGCGCCGAGTGTTCGGCGTTGGCGTCCAGGTTGGAGCTTCTTGTTTACGTTCAACGGTAGTCACCCAGTTACGCGGGGTTTCTCGCCCAGCCTGGCCGATACCAATAGGAAAGACTTCCACAGTATTACTGTCTGGTGGGTAGTAATAAAGACGCATCTCAGCGACGTTAACAACAATCCCTTTACGAACAGTGTCGGGCAAAATCAGTTGCTGCGGAATGGTGAGTTGCGAGCCAGACTTCGGCAAAAAAACATCAGCGCCCGGGTTCGCTTCCAGCATGTTACTTAACCCTTGCCCGTATTGTGCGGCAAAAGTCTCCAGCGGCTGGGTATTGTGATCAGGAACAGTTACAGTAAACGACTGCCCCACTAAACGGCTACCCTCTGGAGGTAATGGATAAGTTACCGCCAGGCTAGTATGGCTGGCAAAAAGCAGAGCAAATGAGCAAAGAATATTTACACGACGCATCATGTCCCTTTCCTATGTCGCGAAAGCTATCCGTTAAGTATAGCTTTTATCAGACTTTTCGTTTTTAACTGTTCAAATCAGAAGTCGTATTCCCCGGTAGAACAATATTACTGGCAGCAAGTTCGCCCATGTTGTTGTATATCGCACAGGCAGCTTCGATGATGGGCATCGCCAGAGCTGCGCCACTCCCCTCACCTAAACGCATCTCCATATTGAGATAAGGCTCCAGCCCCAAATGCGAGAGCGCTATACGCGCGCCTTTTTCTGCCGACAGGTGAGAAGGAATGAGATACGGTTTGATCGCAGGAGACATCTGGCAGGCTGCGAGCGCAGCAGCATAAGAAAGAAATCCATCCAGCAACACGGGTAAACCGCAGGAAGCAGCACCTAACATCACTCCAGCTATTCCGACCAAATCAAATCCACCCACTTTTGCCAGGACATCAACACCATCCTGAGGATTTGGTTGATTCAACGTAATCGCCCGACGCACAACATCAATTTTATTAGCCAGTTTATCTGTCGGCAGGTTTGCGCCAATCCCAACCACTTCTTCAGGATCCCGGCCAGTGATTGTGCTGACTATTGCTGCTGCCGGTGTCGTGTTTGCCATCCCCAGTTCACCTACACCAAACAGCGTGACACCGTTTTTTGCCAGCTCCTGCGTATAACATATGACGTCCAAAAGCAACTTTTCAGCCTGACGGCGACTCATTGCCGGAGCTGAAGCAATATTGCCGCTACCTCGTGCGACACGCATGTTGATAAGCCCGGGGATAGGCTCAGCAGTATCAATACCAACATCAATTACGTGGACGTTAGCGCCCGCTTGTTCTGCCAGCACACACACGCCGGTTGTTCCACGGGTCATATTTTCAGCCTGTATGGCTGTCACTTCTTTTGGAGAAATAGCGACCCCTTCCTCCCAGACGCCGTGATCGGCACACATAACCAGTACCGCTTTTTTGCCCACATGCGGTATGCCATTCAACCCCGGCATTCCTGCCAGTTGTATGGCAAGCACCTCCAGCTTTCCCAGGCTACCAACAGGTTTGAGTAACCCGTCAATATGCCGTTGTGCACGCGACATAGCGGTAGAATCGATGGCTGGGATCGTATTCAGTAAATCGGCAAGTATTTGCATCTCACGTCTCTTTATAGCAGTGCCAGCAGGAAGACCAGTTCACCAAGCTCTATGGCTGCTCCCAGCGTATCGCCCGTTTGCCCGCCCAGCGTACGTTTGAGAAGCTGACCGAGGATGAAAATCGCCACCATCGTCACCACCATAGCAGCCACACCATGCATACCCGGCAATAATACGGCAGCAAAAATAGCGGCTAAGCCAAGTGTGACGCAGGTTTGTCGCCCATCAATTTTGCCAATGAACACATTGCCAAGCCCTTCTTCCCGCGCATAACGATGACGATACATCAATAATGCGGCAGTCCCGCGGCTGACCGCACATGCTGCCGCCAGCGATGCAAGGATCGATTCGCCACGCAGAGCCAACTCGCTTAACACCAGAATCTTTGCCAGTACCACAAAAATCAATGCCAGACCGCCGTGGGTGCCTAAACGGCTATCACGCATGATTTCCAACATGCGATCGCGGCTACGTGCAGAAAATACGCCATCACAGGTATCAGCGAGGCCGTCCAGATGGAATCCCCCGGTCATCAGCACCAGCACAAGTACGCTAAACAGTGCCGCCAGTGGTGCGCCACACCATGCCTGCAGCACCATGAAGACCAGCCCGCTAATCGCGCCAAGCAATAATCCAATCAAAGGAAAAGTAATAATACCGCGAGAATAATGCTCGAAATCCAGTCCCTGGGACCAGCGACGCGGTACAGGCAGACGCGTAATAAATGAGAGCATCGCCCAAAATAATTTACTCATTTGATTTTTACTCCAATACCCGAAACCACCAGCCATACTTCATTTGCCGCAGCGGCCAACTGCTGATTTACCCGCCCGGCAATATCACGAAAATGTCGTGCCAGACGACTCTCCGGCACAATCCCCATTCCCACTTCGTTAGTCACTAATACAACCTTTGCGGGGCAACGTTGGCAGGCAGCAATCAACGACTGAATCTCAGCATTAATCGCCTGTTCCATCGCCTGATAATCCCATTCATCAGGGTCTTTATCGCCGCCATAATCAAACAACAGATTAGTCACCATTGTGGTAACGCATTCAAGCAACACAACCTCATTCGGGTTAATGTCTGCATGAATTAATTCATCAAGATGTTGCCAGCGCTCCACTGTGCGCCAGTGCTCCGGGCGGCCTTGCCGATGATGTTCTATCCGTGCAGCCATCTCATCATCAAGGATTTGCGAGGTAGCGATATACAGAACCTGTGAAGAGTCCCCAATAAGCGCCTCTGCGTGGCGACTCTTCCCGCTCCGTGCGCCCCCCGTCACCAAAATCATCATACCGACTCCTGATTCAAATGTATGATGGTATTCATTGAACAGAACAATGGATCCCCCACCGTTGCTGACCGCAAAACATTTACGCGATTAATACTGCGCGTAATATAATTAAAAATCCAGCATTCTCAATCCATTACGAAATAAGATGGCATTACGGAATAGCCAGACTTTCTCGTGTTAACGTCCGACAAAATGCGTCATTGACAGCGGTTTCTGTGGATTGACACATTTCATTCAGATAATGAATTAATGCTACTGCCGGAACAACCAGCAAACGGGCATTGTGTTCTGAAATCCAGGCTATTGATTCAACGTCAGCGACAGATCTGCGCTGTAAAAGAACTTGTAAAACAACGTAATAGAATTATCCGGAATGGTGGCGACTATGCACTAGAACACCACAATTTCGCTCTCTCGGTAAGGCACTGTCACAGCATTCAACAGAATGTGACTTGCCAGATTTATTAGCGCCACCAGATGTTTAACCGGGTAACCACGACCCAGTCGGGGATATATTCCATCTTCTCGCTGACATCATCAAGAATAAAAAGGTTTATCACACTCAGAGCAACGTTCTTCAGCAGGCGGGATAATTCTTCAACATTTAGAAGATGTGTTATTAAAGGCATACAAACTGGACGTATTGTATTTTCTTTTGGTGGTTGACCTAAGGTAGCAGTTTATCCTGATGCGCTGAGATTTCTGTAATATCTACGTCAACATTCTCCTCGAATAGAAAATGCAGCCCCGGCAAGTGATTCACATTTTTTAACAAAACGTTGTTAGCGTGCCATTTTCAGAAGCTCTCCAAGAAAGCGAATTCTTTTCTCAAATTCTGCATTCTCAGACACAGCTTTCTACTCCATGGTAATGGCCCAAATACGAAGTTGCTCAGGATCATTAGTGGTGCTGAGAAGTTAAATAACCATGCGGAGTACCACTCGTCATCACGTATTTATATATCATGAAGCTATTGTTGTGTTTTGTACATCAGTAGATATATTCTGATATACTCCTTTTGCTAGGGAAGTTGCGATTAAGTGGTCCGCAGCTCCCGATATGACGCCCCAAACCGTCCTTTATCGACGTCCTGTGGCTCAATTTTCCAATTTTCAGCCCAAAATCGTCTCTTCGTGGCTGATTT
>NZ_JAENDM010000043.1:0-36709 GCF_019375075.1 Escherichia sp. XD33 | reverse complement strand
GAGGTCGTGGTATGGATGACGGATGGCTGGCCGCTGTATGAATCCCGCCTGAAGGGAAAGCTGCACGTAATCAGCAAGCGTTACACTCAGCGAATTGAGCGGCATAACCTGAATCTGAGACAACATCTGGCAAGGCTGGGACGGAAGTCACTGTCGTTCTCAAAATCGGTGGAGCTGCATGACAAAGTCATCGGGCATTATCTGAACATAAAACACTATCAATAAGTTGGAGTCATTACCCTGTAATCAGTGTTTATGTTCGGCGGTTAATTGATTAAATAAAGTGTCGAGTTTTGGATCGCCAATATAGTTATTAATCAATATCAGTGGTTTATCCGTCACACGTTTCACGCGCCCTTCCAGACTGGCATGAGTAACGACGATATCCGCATCCGCAGGCACGTTTTCTATGGCGTAATGTTTTACTTCAATTGCCAGCCCCGCTTTTTCCAGGCGTTTACGGAAGGTGGTCGCGCCCATCGCACTGGAGCCCATCCCCGCATCGCAAACAAAGGCGATACGCTTAACCCTGCTTAACGAGAATGCACCCTCTTGTTTCATCGCCTTAACCGCATTGGCTGACTGAGCAAACTCATCTTCGCTCACCGTTTCCACCGTTTTTTCCATCTTCAGTATCAGCGAAGTGATAGCAAAGGACACCAGGGTACCTACCGTAACACCGGCAATTGTCGCCAGGAACGAACCTTTCGGCGTCAGCGCCAGGTAAGCAAAGATAGACCCCGGACTTGGGCCAGCCACCAGACCACCGTCCAGTAAGTTAAACATCCAGGTGCCAGACATACCGCCCGCAATCATGGCAATAATAGTCAGCGGCTTCATCAGCACATATGGGAAATACAGTTCGTGGATCCCACCGAGGAAGTGAATAATCATCGCCCCGGGCGCAGAACGTTTACTCATCCCTTTACCAAACAAGGTAAACGCCAGCAGCAGCCCCAGGCCCGGACCTGGGTTAGAGGCCACCATAAAGAAGATGGATTTACCGTTAACCGAAGCCTGTTGCATTCCCAGCGGATAATAGACGCCCTGATCGATCGCATTATTGAGGAAAAGCACTTTCGCCGGTTCATTGATGACTGACAACAATGGCAGATAACCCGCATGTACCAGCGCCTCAATACACTCTTTGACGAAAGTATTGGCAATTAACACCGCCGGGCCGATAACTTCAAAACCCAGCAGACAAAGGAGCATCCCCGCGATACCTAATGAGAAGTTATTGATAACCATCTCAAAACCGGCAGGTATGCGTTTTTCCAGTGCCTTATCGACATATTTTATGACCAACCCACCGAGCGGCCCCATGATCATTGAGCCAAGGAACATCGGGATCTCTGCGCCAACGATCACACCAATAGTACCTATTCCGCCCATGACCGCCCCGCGTTTACCGCCGACCAGATGACCACCTGTAGAACCAATCATCACGGGCAATAAATAGGTAATCATCGGGCCGACAATTTTGGCGAAATGTTCGTTAGGCAGCCAACCGGTGGGAATAAATAACGCAGTAATAAAACCCCAGGCAATAAAAGCACCAATATTGGGGATGACCATTGCAGTCAAAAAGCCCCCAAAAGCCTGGACCTTTGCACGAGCAGACTTGTTTTCCATAATATTATCCTGTAGAGGAGAGAGTAATTATCCGCGGCTGATAATGTCCGCTAATTGTTTTTCTGATGATGCTGTTAAGAGTTGTTCGAGTATTTCTTCTTCGCACAGTAATTCACTTAACGCCTGAATAGCGTCAATGTGCGAATCGGCATCGGCAGCAGAGAGTCCGATGAGTAATTTAATTGGTTCGTCATTCCCCGGAAAATAAACACCTTGTTCAAGTAATGTCAAAGACATCCCGGTTTTAAGCGCCCCACATTCCGGTCGCGCATGAGGCATTGCCACGCCTGGTGCGAGAATATAATAAGGGCCATTGTTAATGGTGGAATCTTTAATTGCCTGAATGTAATTCTCGCTGATATAGTTTTTATCCAGCAATGATACCATCGAGAAATCGATAGCTTCCTGCCAATCTTTTGCTGAATGTATAACTGAGATTGATGATTCTGGAAAATAATCACTAAGCCGCATAAATTATCCTTATTTTATTTTTAGGGTACCGTCCGGCGGTAAAAATAAAATACTCGTGCGGTTTAATGAAAGCAATTGAGCAGGGAAACCGGTGTTTTGAAAACAGTGAATTATTAATTTCTTATATAACATTGAGTTATAGATATAACAACAAATGTCAATACGCATATCGTGATGCATATTACATAATTGATATTTATTGCATATAAATATTTGTGATCTACAACACGCCTTATCTATTGCTTGTCCGCAAACGGACATATCAAGGTAATAAAAAAGGTCGCCGAAGCGACCTTTTTACCCGAAATGCTAATTACAGCAGTTCTTTTGCTTTCGCAACAACGTTATCAACAGTGAAGCCGAACTCTTCAAACAGCAGCTCTGCCGGAGCAGATTCACCGAAGGTGGTCATACCGACGATAGCACCGTTCAGGCCAACATACTTGTACCAGTAGTCAGCAATACCCGCTTCTACAGCAACGCGTGCAGTAACCGCTTTCGGCAGTACGGATTCACGGTAAGCAGCATCCTGCTTGTCAAATGCGTCGGTAGACGGCATGGACACCACGCGCGCTTTCACGCCTTCGGCAGTCAGTTTTTCGTAGGCAGCAACAGCCAGTTCAACTTCTGAACCGGTAGCGATGAAAATCAGTTCCGGCTGACCGGCGCAGTCTTTCAGCACATAACCACCGCGCGCGATGTTTGCCAGTTGCTCTTCAGTTCGTTCCTGCTGCGCCAGGTTCTGACGGGAGAGGATCAGTGCGGTCGGGCCGTCCTGACGCTCAACACCGTATTTCCACGCGACCGCGGATTCAACCTGGTCACACGGACGCCATGTAGACATGTTCGGGGTTACGCGCAGAGAAGCGACCTGCTCAACCGGCTGGTGAGTCGGGCCGTCTTCGCCCAGACCGATGGAGTCGTGGGTGTAAACCATCACCTGACGCTGTTTCATCAGCGCAGCCATACGTACGGCGTTACGTGCGTATTCCACGAACATCAGGAAGGTGGAGGTGTACGGCAGGAAGCCACCGTGCAGGGAGATACCGTTAGCAATCGCGGTCATACCGAACTCGCGAACACCGTAGTGGATGTAGTTACCCGCAGCATCTTCGTTGATTGCTTTAGAACCAGACCACAGGGTCAGGTTAGACGGCGCCAGGTCAGCAGAACCGCCGAGGAATTCCGGCAACAGCGGACCGAACGCTTCGATAGCATTCTGAGACGCTTTACGGCTGGCGATTTTCGCCGGATTAGCCTGCAGTTTAGCGATGAACTCTTTCGCTTTAGCGTCGAAGTCAGACGGCATTTCGCCTTTCATACGGCGGGTAAATTCAGCGGCTTCCTGCGGATAAGCTTTCGCGTAAGCAGCGAATTTCTCGTTCCATGCGGATTCTTTCGCCTGGCCTGCTTCTTTCGCATCCCACTGAGCATAGATTTCAGACGGGATTTCGAACGGCGCATATTTCCAGCCCAGTTGTTCGCGGGTCAGGGCAATTTCAGCGTCGCCCAGCGGCGCACCGTGGGAGTCGTGGGTACCGGCTTTGTTCGGGGAACCGAAACCGATGATGGTTTTGCACATCAGCAGGGAAGGTTTGTCAGTCACTGCGCGCGCTTCTTCTACTGCGCGTTTGATAGATGCCGCGTCATGACCGTCGATGTCGCGAATAACGTGCCAGCCGTAAGCTTCGAAACGCATTGCGGTGTCGTCGGTGAACCAGCCTTCAACGTGACCATCGATAGAAATACCGTTGTCATCGTAGAATGCAATCAGTTTACCCAGCTTCAGCGTACCCGCCAGAGAGCAAACTTCGTGGGAGATGCCTTCCATCATGCAGCCGTCGCCCATGAAGGCGTAGGTGTAGTGGTCGACGATGTCGTGGCCCGGACGGTTAAACTGCGCCGCCAGCGTTTTTTCTGCAATCGCCATACCGACTGCGTTGGCAATACCCTGACCCAGCGGACCGGTGGTGGTTTCCACACCAGCGGTGTAACCCACTTCCGGGTGACCCGGAGTTTTAGAGTGCAGCTGACGGAAGTTTTTCAGTTCTTCCATCGGCAGATCGTAACCGGTGAGGTGCAGCAGGCTGTAGATCAGCATGGAGCCGTGGCCGTTGGACAGCACGAAGCGGTCACGGTCAGCCCAGGACGGATTCTGCGGGTTGTGTTTCAGGAAATCACGCCACAGGACTTCGGCAATGTCAGCCATACCCATAGGGGCACCCGGGTGACCGGATTTGGCTTTCTGTACTGCGTCCATGCTCAGCGCACGAATAGCATTGGCAAGCTCTTTACGTGAGGACATTTTGACTCCAGATCGGATGATGAAGGGCACGCCCTTAACGACTTGACGACAGCGCGTTTTGGGCTACGCCGGAAAATTTGCCAACAATTTACCGCAAGCCGCGCGTCATGTACATGGAACATCCTTTTGCCGCTTCAGAAATCTCTGGATCATGCTCGCATGTTGCGCAATCTACTCGCCCGTCCGCTGCGCTTTTCCTTATACTGAGACTGAGCGTCGATTCACCTGCAAACGGCGCATTTTTAGAATAATCCTGACCTTGTGCGGAAGAGAAAACATGAAAATTCGCGCCTTATTGGTAGCAATGAGCGTGGCAACGGTACTGACCGGTTGCCAGAATATGGACTCCAACGGACTGCTCTCATCAGGAGCGGAAGCTTTTCAGGCTTACAGTTTGAGTGATGCGCAGGTGAAAGCCCTGAGCGATCAGGCATGTCAGGAGATGGACAGCAAGGCGACGATTGCGCCAGCCAATAGCGAATACGCTAAACGTCTGACAACTATTGCCAATGCGCTAGGCAACAATATCAACGGTCAGCCGGTAAATTACAAAGTGTATATGGCGAAGGATGTGAACGCCTTTGCAATGGCTAACGGCTGTATCCGTGTCTATAGCGGGCTGATGGATATGATGACGGATAACGAAGTCGAAGCGGTGATCGGTCACGAAATGGGGCACGTGGCGTTAGGCCATGTGAAAAAAGGAATGCAGGTGGCACTTGGTACAAATGCCGTGCGAGTAGCTGCGGCCTCTGCGGGCGGGATTGTCGGAAGTTTATCTCAATCACAACTTGGTAATCTGGGCGAGAAATTAGTCAATTCGCAATTCTCCCAGCGCCAGGAAGCAGAAGCCGATGATTATTCTTACGATCTTCTGCGCCAACGCGGCATCAGCCCGGCAGGTCTTGCCACCAGCTTTGAAAAACTGGCAAAACTGGAAGAAGGTCGCCAAAGCTCAATGTTTGACGACCATCCTGCATCCGCCGAACGCGCCCAGCATATTCGCGATCGCATGAGCGCGGATGGGATTAAGTAAAGCCTGGTGGTGTCGAACGTAGGTCAGATAAGGCGTTCACGCCGCATCTGACATGAATGGCACATTTGTTACCTTGTGCGCATTGCCGGATGCGATGCTGGCGCATCTTATCCGGCCTACGGGTGCCGAACGTAGGTCGGATAAGGCGTTCACGCCGCATCCGACATTAATGGCACGTTTTACCCGTGCGCATCGCATCTGGTGCTTACTCGCCCTTTTTCGCCGCCTGAATATACAGCATTTCCAGCGCCAGCGTTGCCGCTGCCAGAGCAGTGATTTCCGACTGATCGTATGCCGGAGCCACTTCCACTACGTCCATCCCAACAATGTTGAGATCTTTCAGGCCGCGTACCAGTTTAATAGCGCGATCGGAGGTCAGGCCGCCAATCACTGGCGTACCGGTGCCTGGTGCAAAAGCAGGATCCAGGCAGTCGATATCAAAAGTCAGGTAAACCGGCATATCACCCACAATCTGTTTCACTTGGGCGATAACGTCATCCACGCTGCGATCGTTCACCTGGCAGGCGTCCAGCACGGTAAAGCCGTTGTCTTTATCAAACTCGGTACGAATACCAATCTGCACGGAATGATTCGGGTCGATCAGACCTTCTTTCGGCGCGGTATAGAACATAGTGCCGTGGTCAAATTCACAACCGTTCGCATAGGTATCGGTGTGGGCGTCAAAGTGTACCAGCGCCATTTTGCCGAAATGCTTCGCATGAGCACGCAGCAGCGGCAGCGTAACAAAGTGGTCACCACCGAAAGAGAGCATACGCTTACCGGCAGCCAGCAGCTTCTCGGCGTGCGCCTGCAGCTTTTCGCTCATCTCACGGGCATCGCCAAAGGCATATACCAGATCGCCGCAGTCCACGACGTTCAGACGCTCACGCATGTCGAAATTCCACGGGAAGCGGTTGTGTTCCCAGGCCAGATTCGTCGAAACCTGACGGATCGCTGCCGGACCGTGGCGACCACCCGCACGACCAGAAGTGGCCATATCGAACGGCACGCCAGTAATCACCCAGTCTGCATCGCTGTCATACGGCTGGAAGTTCATCGGCAGGCGTAAAAAACCAAAGGCATTGGAAACCAGTGAGTTATCGTATTGATGACCTAAGGTGCTCATGGATGGACTCCTATTACAAAGTCGATATAAAAAAACCCTTCCGCGTCGTTAGGCCCGACGAGGAAGGGTTGGATTTGTCACAATAAATTGTGGCGGATTATCACCGCTAAATTAAGCGGATTCAAGTAACACAGGACTTACTCATCTTCAAGATAAGTATAACCGTACAAACCTGCCTCGAACTCTTCAAGGAACTGTTGTTGCAGTTCAGCATCAAGATCGGTTTTCTTCACTTGATCGCGGAACTGGGTTAACAGCGTTTTCGGATCGAGCTGTACATATTGCAGCATGTCCGCCACGGTATCGCCTTCGTCAGACAGTTCTACTTCTACGCTACCGTCAGGGAAGACGAACACGTCAACCGCTTCGGTATCACCGAACAGGTTGTGCATGTTGCCGAGGATCTCCTGATATGCGCCGACCATAAAGAAACCGAGCATCGGCGGATTCTCTGGATCGTACTCCGGCATTGGCATTGTCGTGGCAATACCGTCACCATCAATATAGTGGTCGATAGCACCGTCAGAGTCACAGGTAATATCCAGCAGCACAGCGCGACGTTCCGGCACTTGATCCAGCCCTTCCAGCGGCAGAACCGGGAACAACTGGTCGATCCCCCATGCGTCCGGCATCGACTGGAACAGCGAGAAGTTGACGTACATTTTGTCCGCCATACGTTCCTGCAGCTCGTCGATAATCGGACGATGAGCACGGTTTTGCGGATCCAGCTGCTTTTGCACTTCATGGCACATGCTCAAATAAAGCTGCTCAGCCCATGCACGTTCTTGCAGGCTAAAGATGCCGGAAGAGTAGCCGATATGAATGTCGTGCAGATCCATCTGACTGTCGTGTAACCATTCACGCAGAGAACGGCGAGTTCCCGGTTCGTGCATCTCCTGCCAGGTTTCCCACATGCTTTGCAGCGCGCGCGGCGCATCTTCTGCAGGCGCGGTCGGCACCGTGTATTCGTTACGTTCCACGCCGATGATATTAGACACCAGCACGGTGTGATGCGCAGTCACCGCACGACCCGATTCGGTGATTACCGTCGGATGCGGCAGACCGTTTTCTTCACACGCATCGCCAATCGCCCAGATAATGTTGTTGGCGTATTCATTGAGGCCGTAGTTCACCGAACAGTCGGACTGCGAACGAGTACCTTCATAATCCACGCCCAGACCGCCGCCGACGTCGAAGCACTGAATATTGACGCCCAGCTTGTGCAGTTCCACATAGAAACGCGCGGATTCACGAACGCCTGTCGCGATATCGCGAATATTCGCCATCTGCGAACCGAGGTGGAAGTGCAGTAGTTGCAGGCTGTCGAGACGCCCGGCTTCACGCAGGGTTTCAACCAGTTGCAGTACCTGAGTCGCAGCCAGGCCGAACTTCGATTTTTCCCCGCCGGAGGACTGCCATTTACCCGAACCCTGCGAAGCCAGACGTGCACGCACGCCCAGACGAGGAACGACATTCAGACGTTCTGCTTCATCCAGCACAATGGCGATTTCTGACATCTTCTCAATGACCAGATAGACCTTGTGCCCCATCTTCTCGCCAATTAATGCCAGGCGGATATATTCGCGGTCTTTATAACCGTTGCAGACGATGACGCTACGGGTCATGCCAGCATGTGCCAGTACTGCCATCAACTCGGCTTTGGAACCGGCTTCCAGACCCAGCGGTTCGCCCGAATGAATCAGGGACTCAATCACGCGGCGGTGCTGGTTAACTTTGATCGGATAAACAAGGAAGTAATCGCCGTTATAGCCGTAGGATTCCCTCGCACGTTTGAACGCGGCGTTAATGGAACGCAAACGGTGCTGCAGGATCTGTGGGAAACAGAACAGTGCAGGCAGACGCTGGCCCTGTGCTTCACGAGTTTTCACTAACTGCGCGAGATCGACGCGAGCTTCCGGGACGTCCGGGTCCGGGCACACGCTAATGTGGCCCAGCTCGTTAACGTCATAGTAGTTATTGCCCCACCAGGCAATATTGTAAGTACGCAGCATCTTGCTGGCTTCCTGGGAGCTCATTGCAACCTCCTGCATGGAGCGTAGTACACCGTGTTCGCCCGCTGACGAAGGCAAACCCATAGACATGTCGTCAGACATAGCGAACCTCAAATTATTTTATTAAGTGTAAAACAGTTAACGACTATCGCAGCCTGGAACTGCGATAACAACCCATAAGCACATGGATTTTCCAGCAGTGAATGCTGACGCTCCAACTGCGCAACCGGTTTCTTTTTCATAACATTATTAAGCACATAACCGAACGTAAGTGTGAAAGTTCGGCGAAACCACGAGAAAACTCTTGTTTTTACAAGAGCGCCCTTGTTCAGTCCTCAGTAACTGTAACCAGCTCTTGAATCCTGAGAAGCGCCGAGATGGGTATAACATCGGCAGGTATGCAAAGCAGAGATGCAGAGTGCGGGGAACGAATCTTCACCAGAACGGTGAGACAGGTTAAGCAGCAGACAACGGTTCATTATTTCGTATCACCTCCACGGCCGCCTGTTAAGACGAACCCACAAGCCAAAACTCTGATTTCAACCCGGCTGGAAGTGGCAACACGAAAGAAACGTCGTGTGCTTTTTATTTAAGCCGCGCGCCGCGTTTTATACCCCACAATGGCAGAAAATTGCAAAAGATAAATACGCAGAATGCCGGCATTGTCAGGAAAAATTTCCAGCCACGTTTTTAACAGAATGAGACACGATTCAAAAAAAAGTGGAAATAGGGTGAAGAATTGACCTAAAATAGCCATCCAGATGTTAATCCATCCATACCGATTAACACTCAGACTGCCAGTGTTTTTAACCTGCAGAGTCGTGGTAGGATCCGCTACCACAGAAAATCCACACAACAGTTTGAGCTAACCAAATTCTCTTTAGGTGATATTAAATATGGCAAAACACCTTTTTACGTCCGAGTCCGTCTCTGAAGGGCATCCTGACAAAATTGCTGACCAAATTTCTGATGCCGTTTTAGACGCGATCCTCGAACAGGATCCGAAAGCACGCGTTGCTTGCGAAACCTACGTAAAAACCGGCATGGTTTTAGTTGGCGGCGAAATCACCACCAGCGCCTGGGTAGACATCGAAGAGATCACCCGTAACACCGTTCGCGAAATTGGCTATGTGCATTCCGACATGGGCTTTGACGCTAACTCCTGTGCGGTTCTGAGCGCTATCGGCAAACAGTCTCCTGACATCAACCAGGGCGTTGACCGTGCCGATCCGCTGGAACAGGGCGCGGGTGACCAGGGTCTGATGTTTGGCTACGCAACTAATGAAACCGACGTGCTGATGCCAGCACCTATCACCTATGCACACCGTCTGGTACAGCGTCAGGCTGAAGTGCGTAAAAACGGCACTCTGCCGTGGCTGCGCCCGGACGCGAAAAGCCAGGTGACTTTTCAGTATGACGACGGCAAAATCGTTGGTATCGATGCTGTCGTGCTTTCCACTCAGCACTCTGAAGAGATCGACCAGAAATCGCTGCAAGAAGCGGTAATGGAAGAGATCATCAAGCCAATTCTGCCCGCTGAATGGCTGACTTCTGCCACCAAATTCTTCATCAACCCGACCGGTCGTTTCGTTATCGGTGGCCCAATGGGTGACTGCGGTCTGACTGGTCGTAAAATTATCGTTGATACCTACGGCGGCATGGCGCGTCACGGTGGCGGTGCATTCTCTGGTAAAGATCCATCAAAAGTGGACCGTTCCGCAGCCTACGCAGCACGTTATGTCGCGAAAAACATCGTTGCTGCTGGCCTGGCCGATCGTTGTGAAATTCAGGTTTCCTACGCAATCGGCGTGGCTGAACCGACCTCCATCATGGTAGAAACTTTCGGTACTGAGAAAGTGCCTTCTGAACAACTGATCCTGCTGGTACGTGAGTTCTTCGACCTGCGCCCATACGGTCTGATTCAGATGCTGGATCTGCTGCACCCGATCTACAAAGAAACCGCAGCATACGGTCACTTTGGTCGTGAACATTTCCCGTGGGAAAAAACCGACAAAGCGCAGCTGCTGCGCGATGCTGCCGGTCTGAAGTAATCTTTCTTCACCTGCGTTCAAAGGCCAGCCTCGCGCTGGCCTTTTTCTTTTGGATAGGCGTTCACGCCGCATCCGGCAAAAAAACCGCCCGCACAATAACATCATTCTTCCTGATCACGTTTCACCGCAGATTATCATCACAACTGAAACCGATTACACCAACCACAACAGACAAAGATTTGTAATATTTTCATATTATTATTCGGTTTTCACAGTTGTTACATTTCTTTTCAGTAAAGTCTTAATTGCAGATAACAGCGTTTAATCTATGATGATATAACTCAATTATTTTCATGCACTTAAATCATAACTAAGATAAATGTTAGTGTAAGCGATTACACTGATGTGATTTGCTTCACATCTTTTTACGTCGTACTCACCTATCTTAATTCACAATAAAAAATAACCATATTGGAGGGCATCATGCCTGACGCTAAAAAACAGGGGCGGTCAAACAAGGCAATGACGTTTTTCGTCTGCTTCCTTGCCGCTCTGGCGGGATTACTCTTTGGCCTGGATATCGGTGTAATTGCTGGCGCACTGCCGTTTATTGCAGATGAATTCCAGATTACTTCGCACACGCAAGAATGGGTCGTAAGCTCCATGATGTTCGGTGCGGCAGTCGGTGCGGTGGGCAGCGGCTGGCTCTCCTTTAAACTCGGGCGCAAAAAGAGCCTGATGATCGGCGCAATTTTGTTTGTTGCCGGTTCGCTGTTCTCTGCGGCTGCGCCAAACGTTGAAGTACTGATTCTTTCCCGCGTTCTACTGGGGCTGGCGGTGGGTGTGGCCTCTTATACCGCACCGCTGTACCTCTCTGAAATTGCGCCGGAAAAAATTCGTGGCAGTATGATCTCGATGTATCAGTTGATGATCACTATCGGGATCCTCGGTGCTTATCTTTCTGATACAGCCTTCAGCTACACCGGTGCATGGCGCTGGATGCTGGGTGTGATTATCATCCCGGCAATTTTGCTGCTGATTGGTGTCTTCTTCCTGCCAGACAGCCCACGTTGGTTTGCCGCCAAACGCCGTTTTGTTGATGCCGAACGCGTGCTGCTACGCCTGCGTGACACCAGCGCGGAAGCGAAACGCGAACTGGATGAAATCCGTGAAAGTTTGCAGGTTAAACAGAGTGGCTGGGCGCTGTTTAAAGAGAACAGCAACTTCCGCCGCGCGGTGTTCCTTGGCGTACTGTTGCAGGTAATGCAGCAATTCACCGGGATGAACGTCATCATGTATTACGCGCCGAAAATCTTCGAACTGGCGGGTTATACCAACACTACCGAGCAAATGTGGGGGACCGTGATTGTCGGCCTGACCAACGTACTTGCCACCTTTATCGCAATCGGCCTTGTTGACCGCTGGGGACGTAAACCAACGCTAACGCTGGGCTTCCTGGTGATGGCTGCTGGCATGGGCGTACTCGGTACAATGATGCATATCGGTATTCACTCTCCGTCGGCGCAGTATTTCGCCATCGCCATGCTGCTGATGTTTATTGTCGGTTTTGCCATGAGTGCCGGTCCGCTGATTTGGGTACTGTGCTCCGAAATTCAGCCGCTGAAAGGCCGCGATTTTGGCATCACCTGCTCCACTGCCACCAACTGGATTGCCAACATGATCGTTGGCGCAACGTTCCTGACCATGCTCAACACGCTGGGTAACGCCAACACCTTCTGGGTGTATGCGGCTCTGAACGTACTGTTTATCCTGCTGACATTGTGGCTGGTACCGGAAACCAAACACGTTTCGCTGGAACATATTGAACGTAATCTGATGAAAGGTCGTAAACTGCGCGAAATAGGCGCTCACGATTAATCTCCCCAAGCTTCCTCCCATCGCGGAGGAAGCCACCTCTTGCAGTCATCTTTTCTTCGCTCTATCCTCTGCCGCTATGAAAACATCCCGTCTCCCTATCGCCATCCAACAGGCCGTTATGCGTCGCCTGCGGGAAAAACTCGCCCAGGCCAACCTGAAGCTAGGGCGTAACTACCCGGAGCCAAAACTCTCTTACACCCAGCGCGGAACCTCCGCCGGAACGGCCTGGCTGGAAAGCTATGAAATTCGCCTCAATCCCGTTTTGCTGTTGGAAAACAGTGAAGCTTTTATTGAAGAAGTGGTACCGCACGAACTGGCACATTTGCTGGTATGGAAACATTTCGGCCGCGTAGCGCCACATGGCAAAGAGTGGAAGTGGATGATGGAAAACGTGCTGGGTGTTCCCGCCCGTCGTACGCATCAGTTCGAACTGCAATCCGTGCGTCGCAACACCTTCTCCTACCGCTGCAAGTGCCAGGAGCATCAGCTTACCGTACGCCGCCATAATCGCGTAGTTCGTGGCGAGGCCGTCTATCGCTGTGTTCACTGCGGTGAACAGCTGGTTGCGAAATAACCATCTGAACTATCAGGAACTTTCCTGATCTGGCTGATTGCATACCAAAACAACTTTCGCTACGTTGCTGGCTCGTTTTAACACGGAGTAAGTGATGTACCGTTATTTGTCTATTGCTGCGGTGGTACTGAGCGCAGCATTTTCCGGCCCGGCGTTGGCCGAAGGTATCAATAGTTTTTCTCAGGCGAAAGCCGCGGCGGTAAAAGTCCACGCTGACGCGCCCGGTACGTTTTATTGCGGATGTAAAATTAACTGGCAGGGCAAAAAAGGCGTTGTTGATCTGCAATCGTGCGGCTATCAGGTGCGCAAAAATGAAAACCGCGCCAGCCGCGTAGAGTGGGAACATGTCGTTCCCGCCTGGCAGTTCGGTCACCAGCGCCAGTGCTGGCAGGACGGTGGACGTAAAAACTGCGCTAAAGATCCGGTCTATCGCAAGATGGAAAGCGATATGCATAACCTGCAGCCGTCAGTCGGTGAGGTGAATGGCGATCGCGGCAACTTTATGTACAGCCAGTGGAATGGCGGTGAAGGCCAGTACGGTCAATGCGCCATGAAGGTCGATTTCAAAGAAAAAGCTGCCGAACCACCAGCGCGTGCACGCGGTGCCATTGCGCGCACCTACTTCTATATGCGCGACCAATACAACCTGACACTCTCTCGCCAGCAAACGCAGCTGTTCAACGCATGGAACAAGATGTATCCGGTTACCGACTGGGAGTGCGAGCGCGATGAACGCATCGCGAAGGTGCAGGGCAATCATAACCCGTATGTGCAACGCGCTTGCCAGGCGCGAAAGAGCTAACCTACACTAGCGGGATTCTTTTTGTTAACCCCTACCCCACGCGTACAACCGCGTGGGGAGACGACGCGGATTTTTAACTATGCGTATCCCCCGCATTTATCATCCTGAACCACTGACCAGCCATTCTCACATCGCGCTTTGCGAAGATGCCGCCAACCATATCGGGCGCGTACTGCGCATGGGGCCGGGGCAGGCGTTGCAATTGTTTGACGGTAGCAACCAGGTCTTTGACGCCGAAATTACCAGCGCCAGCAAAAAAAGCGTGGAAGTGAAGGTGCTGGAAGGCCAGATCGACGATCGCGAATCTCCGCTGCATATTCACCTCGGTCAGGTGATGTCGCGTGGTGAAAAAATGGAATTTACTATCCAGAAATCGATCGAACTCGGTGTAAGCCTCATTACGCCACTTTTTTCTGAGCGCTGCGGCGTTAAACTGGATAGTGAACGTCTGAACAAGAAGCTTCAGCAGTGGCAGAAGATTGCAATTGCTGCCTGTGAGCAGTGTGGTCGTAACCGGGTGCCGGAAATCCGTCCAGCGATGGATCTGGAAGCCTGGTGTGCAGAGCAGGATGAAGGACTGAAACTGAATCTTCACCCGCGCGCCAGTAACAGCATCAATACGTTGCCGTTACCGGTTGAACGCGTCCGCCTGCTGATTGGCCCGGAAGGCGGTTTATCGGCAGATGAAATTGCCATGACTGCCCGCTATCAATTTACTGATATCCTGTTGGGACCTCGCGTTTTGCGTACAGAGACAACTGCGCTCACCGCCATTACCGCGCTACAAGTACGATTTGGCGATTTGGGCTAACGGAGAAGAATAATGATCAAGCTCGGCATCGTGATGGACCCCATCGCAAACATCAACATCAAGAAAGATTCCAGTTTTGCTATGTTGCTGGAAGCACAGCGTCGTGGTTACGAACTTCACTATATGGAGATGGGCGATCTGTATCTGATCAATGGTGAAGCCCGCGCCCATACCCGCACGCTGAACGTGAAGCAGAACTACGAAGAGTGGTTTTCGTTCGTCGGTGAACAGGATCTGCCGCTGGCCGATCTCGATGTGATCCTGATGCGTAAAGACCCGCCGTTTGATACCGAGTTTATCTACGCGACCTATATTCTGGAACGTGCCGAAGAGAAAGGGACGCTGATCGTTAACAAGCCGCAGAGCCTGCGCGACTGTAACGAGAAACTGTTTACCGCCTGGTTCTCTGACTTAACGCCAGAAACGCTGGTTACGCGCAATAAAGCGCAGCTAAAAGCGTTCTGGGAGAAACACAGCGACATCATTCTTAAGCCGCTGGACGGTATGGGCGGCGCGTCGATTTTCCGCGTGAAAGAAGGCGATCCAAACCTCGGCGTGATTGCCGAAACCCTGACTGAGCATGGCACTCGCTACTGCATGGCGCAAAATTACCTGCCAGCCATTAAAGATGGCGACAAACGCGTGCTGGTGGTGGATGGCGAGCCGGTACCGTACTGCCTGGCACGTATTCCGCAGGGGGGCGAAACCCGTGGCAATCTGGCTGCCGGTGGTCGCGGTGAACCTCGTCCGCTGACGGAAAGTGACTGGAAAATCGCCCGTCAGATCGGGCCGACGCTGAAAGAAAAAGGGCTGATTTTTGTTGGTCTGGATATCATCGGCGACCGTCTGACTGAAATTAACGTCACCAGCCCAACCTGTATTCGTGAGATTGAAGCAGAGTTTCCGGTGTCGATCACCGGAATGTTAATGGATGCCATCGAAGCACGTTTACAGCAGCAGTAACCCACCTTAGCGAGAAGGATCTCGTTGAGACTCTGAGTGACAGCGCCCTTCTTTCCACGCATACTGGGCGCTGTTGCTTTTTTGAACCAGGAAACAGAACCTCTGACAATGAATTTACAGCATCACTTTCTTATTGCCATGCCTGCTCTCCAGGATCCGATTTTCCGTCGTTCCGTGGTCTACATTTGCGAACATAATACCAATGGTGCAATGGGGATCATCGTCAACAAGCCGCTGGAAAATCTCAAAATTGAAGGGATTCTGGAAAAGCTGAAGATCACGCCGGAGCCGCGTGATGAATCAATCCGTCTGGATAAACCGGTTATGCTCGGCGGTCCGCTGGCTGAAGATCGCGGGTTTATTTTGCATACTCCGCCCTCCAATTTTGCTTCCAGCATTCGCATTTCAGACAACACGGTAATGACCACTTCCCGCGATGTGCTGGAAACGCTCGGCACCGATAAACAACCGTCTGACGTATTGGTGGCTCTGGGTTATGCCTCCTGGGAGAAAGGTCAACTGGAACAAGAAATTCTCGATAACGCGTGGCTAACGGCCCCGGCAGATCTGAATATTCTGTTCAAAACGCCGATTGCCGACCGCTGGCGCGAGGCGGCAAAACTGATTGGTGTGGATATTCTCACCATGCCTGGTGTGGCAGGACACGCCTGATGAGTGGAACCTTACTCGCCTTCGACTTCGGCACCAAAAGCATTGGCGTAGCGGTCGGCCAACGCATTACCGGCACCGCTCGCCCTTTGCCTGCAATTAAAGCACAGGACGGTACGCCGGACTGGAACATTATCGAGCGTTTACTGAAAGAGTGGCAGCCGGACGAAATCATCGTCGGTTTGCCGCTGAATATGGACGGCACCGAGCAACCATTGACTGCCAGAGCGCGTAAATTCGCCAACCGTATTCATGGTCGTTTCGGTGTTGAAGTAAAGCTCCATGACGAGCGTCTTAGCACCGTGGAAGCCCGTTCCGGTCTGTTTGAACAGGGCGGCTATCGGGCGCTCAACAAAGGCAAAGTTGACTCTGCCTCTGCGGTTATTATTCTCGAAAGCTATTTCGAGCAGGGATATTAAGGCGATTTAAAAGCCTGGCGGATAGTCGTTACCGTCATCCGGCCATTTTGCCGGATGCTGCGTGAACACCTTATCCAGCACACATCTGGCAGCGGCTGTAGGTCTGATAAGACGCGTTAGCGTCGCATCAGACATTTATTGCCTTTGTAGGCCCGATAAGCTTGCGCATCGGGCATGGCAACGTCACAAACGCCCTTCCCCCACCCGGTGCTGATAACTCTGCTGAAACGTTATCATCCCCACCTGCTGCCCGGTTTGAATAACATGCGGTAACTGGTGGGTTTTCCCTTCACGAATCAAATTCCCCACCGCGGGTGTGTTAATCAGCAATTCAAATAGCGCCACGCGTCCTTCCTGTTTATCCACTTCCAGCTTTTGTGACAGCACTGCCCGTAAACTACCTGCCAGTTGATTACGCACGGGGTCTTTTTCCTGCGCCGGAAATGAATCCACCAGTCGCTCAACTGCCTGCGCGGCACCACGTGTATGTAAGGTTGCCAGCACCAGATGCCCGGTTTCTGCCGCCGTCAGCGCCAGACGGATTGTCTCACTGTCACGTAGCTCTCCGAGCAAAATCACATCAGGATCTTCCCGCAATGCGGCCCGCAACCCCGATGCGAACGTCATACAGTGCAAACCAATTTCCCGCTGCTGGATCAAACATCGCTGGCTGGCATAGAGATATTCCACAGGATCTTCCAGCGTCAGAATATGCGCATCGGCATGTTGATTAAGATAGCCAACCATCGCCGCCAGCGTGGTAGATTTGCCACTCCCCGTCGCCCCCGTCACCAGAATCATGCCATTCTCGCTCTTGAGAAATTCCGGCAATACCGGTGGCGCACCAAGCTGTTCGAGCTGTGGACAGTGCGAAGGTAACAACCGTAATGCCAGAGAAATACCTTGCCGTTGCGCGAACGCACTGCCACGCAACCGCTGGTTTTCCGCCAGCGACACGGCAAAATCCAGCTGGCCATTTTCCAGCAATATTGCCCGCTGATCGTCATCCAGCCACTCCCGCAGTAGCTCTTCGACGTCCGGCGCATCAAACGGCGCAGCTTCCATTAGCCCGCGAATGCGCCATCGTGCGGGCCAGGCGCTGCACAGGTGTAGATCCGAGACGTTATGCTTTACACTAAGGGCCACAATTTCTTCCATATTCATACTAAGATCCTCGGAAAATGAACGATATTGCGCATAACCTGGCACAGGTCCGGGACAAAATCTCAGCGGCTGCAACGCGTTGCGGCCGTTCTCCAGAAGAAATTACGCTGCTTGCAGTCAGTAAAACAAAACCTGCGAGCGCCATCGCAGAAGCCATTGATGCCGGGCAGCGTCAATTTGGTGAAAACTACGTTCAGGAAGGGGTAGATAAAATTCGCCACTTTCAGGAACTGGGCGTAACAGGATTAGAATGGCATTTTATTGGCCCGTTGCAGTCTAATAAAAGCCGCCTGGTGGCAGAGCATTTCGACTGGTGTCATACCATCGACCGTTTGCGCATTGCTACCCGCCTCAACGATCAGCGCCCGGCAGAACTTCCCCCTCTTAACGTACTGATTCAAATTAATATTAGTGATGAAAACAGTAAGTCCGGGATTCAACTGGCAGAACTGGACGAGCTGGCAGCGGCGGTCGCTGAACTACCGCGTTTACGTCTGCGCGGGCTGATGGCAATCCCTGCGCCTGAGTCAGAATATGTAAGGCAGTTTGAAGTTGCACGCCAAATGGCTGTAGCATTTGCCGGACTGAAAACGCGCTACCCGCATATCGACACGCTCTCTCTGGGAATGTCGGACGATATGGAAGCCGCCATTGCGGCAGGTAGCACGATGGTTCGTATCGGCACTGCAATTTTTGGTGCGCGTGATTACTCTAAAAAATAAGGAATTAAAGGAACGCCATGAATACGTTGACTTTCCTGCTTTCAACGGTCATTGAGCTGTATACCATGGTGCTGTTATTACGCATCTGGATGCAGTGGGCTCATTGTGATTTTTACAACCCCTTCTCACAGTTTGTAGTGAAGGTAACGCAGCCAATTATCGGGCCACTGCGCCGCGTTATTCCGGCAATGGGTCCCATTGACAGCGCCTCGCTGCTGGTTGCCTATATTCTCAGTTTTATCAAAGCCATTGTGCTGTTTAAAGTGGTGACCTTCCTGCCAATCATCTGGATTGCCGGTTTACTGATTCTGCTGAAAACCATCGGCTTGCTGATTTTCTGGGTCCTGCTGGTGATGGCGATTATGAGCTGGGTAAGCCAGGGTCGTAGTCCGATTGAATACGTGCTGATTCAGCTGGCCGATCCGCTGCTGCGTCCGATTCGCCGCCTGCTACCGGCAATGGGTGGGATTGATTTCTCGCCGATGATCCTCGTTCTGCTGCTGTATGTCATCAATATGGGTGTCGCAGAAGTATTACAGGCAACCGGAAACATGCTGCTGCCGGGGCTGTGGATGGCGTTATGAGTGCCGTAACAGTTAATGATGACGGTCTGGTTTTACGGCTCTATATTCAGCCGAAAGCCAGCCGTGATTCTATTGTCGGTTTACATGGCGACGAAGTTAAAGTCGCCATTACCGCGCCGCCGGTTGACGGCCAGGCCAACAGCCATCTGGTGAAGTTTCTCGGTAAGCAATTCCGGGTAGCCAAAAGCCAGGTGGTAATTGAAAAAGGCGAACTTGGCCGCCACAAACAAATTAAAATCATTAATCCGCAACAAATCCCGCCAGAAATCGCGGCGTTAATTAATTAGGTATCCTATGCAAAAAGTTGTCCTCGCAACCGGCAATGCCGGTAAAGTGCGTGAGCTGGCGTCGCTGCTTAGCGACTTCGGTCTTGATATCGTGGCCCAAACAGACCTCGGCGTAGATTCCGCTGAAGAAACCGGCCTGACCTTTATCGAAAACGCGATTCTGAAAGCGCGCCATGCGGCAAAAGTGACCGGTTTACCGGCAATTGCCGACGACTCTGGTCTGGCGGTAGATGCGCTGGGTGGCGCGCCGGGTATTTACTCCGCGCGTTATTCCGGTGAAGACGCGACCGATCAAAAGAATCTGCAAAAACTGTTGGAAACACTGAAAGACGTACCGGACGACCAACGTCAGGCGCGTTTCCACTGCGTGCTGGTATATCTGCGTCACGCGGAAGATCCGACTCCGCTGGTGTGCCACGGTAGCTGGCCGGGCGTGATTACTCGTGAACCAGCGGGCACTGGTGGCTTTGGTTATGATCCAATCTTCTTCGTACCTTCCGAAGGGAAAACCGCTGCCGAACTGACCCGCGAAGAAAAGAGCGCCATTTCCCACCGTGGTCAGGCATTGAAACTGCTGTTGGACGCTTTACGTAATGGTTAAATTACCGCCGCTGAGTCTCTACATTCACATCCCGTGGTGCGTGCAGAAATGCCCGTACTGCGATTTCAACTCTCACGCGTTGAAAGGAGAAGTGCCGCACGACGATTACGTTCAGCATCTGCTTTGCGATCTGGACAATGATGTGGCTTACGCTCAGGGCCGTGAAGTAAAGACAATCTTTATTGGCGGTGGTACGCCGAGCCTGCTTTCCGGCCCGGCGATGCAAACGCTGCTGGACGGCGTGCGTGCGCGTTTGCCGCTGGCAGCGGATGCAGAAATTACTATGGAAGCGAACCCTGGTACGGTAGAAGCCGATCGCTTTGTCGATTATCAGCGTGCTGGTGTGAACCGCATCTCTATTGGTGTGCAGAGTTTTAGCGAAGAAAAGCTGAAACGACTTGGGCGCATTCATGGCCCGCAAGAAGCGAAACGAGCGGCAAAGCTGGCGAGCGGTTTAGGGTTACGTAGCTTTAACCTTGATTTGATGCATGGACTACCGGATCAATCACTGGAAGAGGCGCTTGGCGATCTACGCCAGGCCATTGAACTGAATCCGCCGCATCTTTCCTGGTATCAACTGACCATCGAACCCAATACGCTGTTTGGTTCGCGACCACCGGTGCTGCCGGACGACGACGCGCTGTGGGATATATTCGAACAGGGGCATCAGTTATTAACCGCAGCGGGTTATCAGCAATATGAAACTTCCGCTTACGCCAAACCCAGTTATCAGTGCCAGCACAATCTCAACTACTGGCGCTTTGGCGACTACATCGGTATTGGCTGCGGCGCGCACGGCAAAGTGACCTTCCCGGATGGGCGCATTCTGCGTACCACTAAAACGCGTCATCCGCGTGGTTTTATGCAAGGAAGGTATCTGGAAAGCCAGCGTGATGTCGAAGCCGCAGATAAGCCGTTTGAGTTCTTTATGAACCGCTTTCGCTTGCTGGAGGCCGCGCCACGCGCAGAGTTTAGTGCGTATACCGGGCTTTGCGAAGATGTGATTCGCCCACAGTTAGACGAGGCGATTGCCCAGGGTTATCTCACCGAATGTGCGGATTACTGGCAGATAACGGAACATGGGAAGCTGTTTTTAAATTCGCTGCTGGAGCTTTTTCTGGCTGAGTAAACTTGTATTGCCGGATGCGGCGTGAACGCCTTATCCAGCCGACATGTGGCAGCGGTTGTAGGTCTGATAAGACGCGCAAGCGTCGCATCAGACGTTGATTGCCGGATGCGGGGTCAACGCCGCATCCTGCTACAAATCGTGCACTATATCAAACTTACTTAATCACCCCATTGCGCCGCAGTTGTTCGGTATCTTTTTTCCAGCGTTCATTAGCTTGGTTGATATCGTCAATTTTCATCAAAATCGCGACTTTTTTACTGTTTATTTCTGAAACTTTCATCGTTAACGGATATTGCCCTTTTTCGAGCGTTACCCAGTCATCCTGCAATTTACGGCTGAGTTTTTGTGATTGCAGAAAAGTCTGTCGCCGTTGTTCGTTGATATCGAAATCTCGTTTCTGCTGAATCGGCACTTCATAACACTCTTCACTCTGTTTATGACATGCCGCAATCGCCGGTTGATAAACCTCTTTGTCATATTTAACCGCGAACGCCTCGCTATCGTTCTGTTTATTAAACTCATCACGCTGTTGGTGAATTTTTTTAAAGGCTTCTTCGCGGGTCATTTGCTTACCGTTTGCATCTTTTCCCCAATATGCATCCGCTGCTTTCTGCGCCGCCACCATTTGCTTATCAAGCGCTTTCACTTCCTTTTCCAGCGCAGGAATCGAGTTCTTCTGGGTATTCAACGCAGATTCAAGCTGACTAAAGCGATAATTGAAATCTTCGCTATTCACGATCAGATATTTATTATTCGTTTTGATATCGTCGACCACCCGCCCACGATCGCTGGCTGCCGCCTGAAAAGAGTAAAAGTTCACCGACCAGCCAGACGCGGGCGTTCCTTTACTGGTTAACATCGCCGAGAATTTTACCGGTTTATCTTTCGTCCAGGTCTGTTCGAGCAGTTCGTAATCTGCCAACTGACCGACCCAGGTATAGAGATCGTCACTGGAAGAGACATCGCCTTCCGCTGACCAGGTGGCCTGATTACCCTTAGCATCAAGATTTTTTAAGGTGATAGCATCAAGCTTGAGAATGCCGTGATACTGCTTTTTGAATTGATCTTTTAAGATATTTTCAGTTGGCGGTTCGCCATCTGCCCAGGCATTACCAGTCATCAACATAAGCAGTGCCGTGCCAACAATCCATTGCTTTTTCACCCGAAAAACCTCACGCGGAATAATTTATTCCGGTGATTATCATTAGGGTAATGAAAATTGGCAATGGACGTAAGTCTGAAGTGAAAAAGCCCCGGCACGATACCGGGGCGAGGTGATTAGTACTGATTGAAGATCTGCTGGATCTGCTGCGGATCTTTGGTTTGCGTCAGAGCCAGCTGCAGCAGGACGCGCGCTTTTTGCGGGTTCAGCGTGCCAGAGGCGACGAAGCCGTATTTCGCATCATCCACTTCAGCATCCTGAGTGGTAGCACCCGTCGGTACGCGGGAAGAACGCACTACTGCAGTGCCGTTTTTCGCGGCGGTTGCCAGGGTGTCGAACACGGATTTATACAGGTTACCATTACCCACACCAGCGCTAACGATGCCATCATAGCCCGCATCTACCAGTGCTTTAGCCGGAAGATCGGATGCGTTAGCGTAGTTATAAACGATGCCGACTTTCGGCAGCTCATTCAGCTTAGAGACATCGAACGGCGTGTCGCTGGTGTGCTTACGTGCCGGGGTACGTTGGTAGTCAATCTTACCGTTGTGAATGTAACCCAGAGGACCGTAGTTAACAGACTTGAAGGTCGCTACGTCGGTGGTGTTGGTTTTGGTGACATCGCGACCGTCCAGTACGGTGTCATTCATTACCACCAGCACGCCACGATTAGCGGAGGCTTTATCAGCTGCGGTCACTACCGCGTTATACAGGTTGAATGGACCGTCTGCGCTCATGGACGTGGACGGGCGCATTGCGCCGACCATCACCACCGGTTTGTCGCATTTCACCGTCAGGTCGAGGAAGTAAGCAGTTTCTTCCATCGTGTCGGTACCGTGGGTAATGACGAAGCCGTCGGTTTTATCGCAGTCGGTGTTAATTTTTTTCGCCAGTGTCAGCCAGACATTATCGTTCATGTCCTGGGAGCCGATATTCACTACCTGCTCGCCTTTAACGTTCGCAATGTCCTTCAGTTGCGGCACCGCATTAACCAGATTTTCTACGCCAACTTTACCCGCTGTGTAGTTAGATTTGGTTGCGGAGTCACCACCACCGGCAATGGTCCCGCCGGTTGCTAAAATGGTGATATTGGGTAATGCCAATGCTGCACCACTAAAACCCATAACCAGTGCGGCAAGTGCCGTCTTTTTGAAAAACTCCATTTCATTCCTCCAGTTACGTGAACGCTACGCATTATCCCTTAGCTTTGTATGGGAAATTTGACGTTAAACAATTTACAACGTGAATATATTTTGGAGATCTACAAAGTTAGAGGCAGGTAACAAAACGAAGAATTAAACGGCATAAAAAAGTATTATGCCGTCTTAAAATAGAGGATTATTTTAAATTCCCGACCAGGGCTTTGCGGCTATCTTCCAGAGTCACAACGCGGCTACAAACATCTTTGCCAAACTGCTGGAAATCTTTTTCCTGCTTTTTCCACTCGGTTTGGATTGAGGATTGCAGACCGCCCAGGCTTCCCAGCACATTCTGTAATGGGTTACCGCCGCTTTTCAGCACCGCTTTCGCGCCCATTTCATTAATGCTGTCCTGTAAAATTCCGCCCATTGCCTGATTCACTAATTGCTGGCCTTCGGCGCGAACCTGATCAATGGCTTTATAGTGAAACGTCAGGCCATCGCTGCGCGTTTCGATAATGCGGTTCATCTGCTCTTTCAGCTGCGCATCAAGTTTGGTCAGACGGCTGCGCATTTTGCTGCTTTCGCCCATCTCCTGAACGATAATTTTATCCAGAGCAATACGGGCTTTCTCGACGCGGCTTTTCGCGCCTTCATCAATCCACGGCAGCGTGCTACGTAGTTCAGCCTGATAATCCTTCGCCTGCTCGCGCTGGGCGGCATTCAGGGAATATTGCTTACCGTTATACATCACGTTGCCGTCTGGCGTGATCACCAGATTGCCGTTTTCGCCCTTCACCTGCACGGTTTGCGGGCTGACAATCACATCGTCACGCGGCGTGACGCTGCACTGGTAGTCGGCGTGAGCGGTCATTGCCGTCACTGAAAGTGCTGCCGCCAGCAGCATTTTGCGCATCATAGTCTTCCCTCAAGAAAAAATCAGGCCAGCATTTGCTGGCCCCAGATTGATAACAAAGTACGCGTTTTCCATGCCGGATGCGGCGTAAACACCTTATCCCGCCTACTCGATCGTGCATCTTTCCAGGCCTGATAAGCGTAGCGCATCAGGCAGTTTTGCATTTGTCATCGCCCGTATGCTTTCTTAGTCCCACCAAACGTCGAAAAGTTCGCTGGTGCGTACCTCATCCAGTTTGCGCTCTTCCAGCCACTTACGCACAATCGCCTGATGTTCTTCGGTGCATTTGCCGATTTCCTGCATGCAGATCAGACCTTCCCAGGCCAGATAACCGCTGCCGTCAAAGGCCAGTTTGTTCGGTTCGATAACCTCGTTAATAAAATCATCAACGGTTTTATCAATCTGTTCTTCCGATGTACCTTCCGGGAATCGCCATGCCACCGAAAATCCTAATTCCTGGAATTCGTCGATGTGCATTTTTTTACGCAGACGACGGCTACGGTTCTTTGCCATTATTTCACCCTCTCGAACATTAAGTCCCATACTCCGTGACCAAGACGATGACCACGTTGTTCAAATTTCGTCACCGGACGTGATGCCGGACGCGGTACGTAATCATTGCTCTCTGACAGGTTTTTATAACCGTCAATAGAAGACATCACTTCAAGCATATGTTCCGCATAAGGTTCCCAGTCGGTCGCCATATGGAATACGCCCCCCAGCTGCAGTTTGCTTTTTACCAGTTCGGCAAACGGCACCTGAACGATACGGCGTTTATTATGGCGCGCTTTGTGCCACGGGTCAGGGAAAAAGAGCTGCACCATGCGCAATGAATTGTCAGGAATCATTTTATGCAGCACTTCAACCGCATCGTGACACATCACGCGCAGGTTGCTTAAACCTTCTTCATGCGCAGAAGCCAGGCACGCACCAACGCCCGGTGAATGCACTTCAATGCCGAGGAAGTCCTGCTCAGGGCGATCTTTAGCCATTGCCACCAGCGACGCCCCCATGCCAAAACCAATCTCAAGCGTCACCGGCGCTTCACGGCCAAAAAGCGCGGGGAAATCCAGCATATCTTCGCTGAACTCAACGCCCATCACCGGCCAGTAGTTTTCCAGCGCATGTTCCTGGCCTTTGGTCAGTCGCCCCTGGCGGCGCACAAAACTACGGATACGGCGCAGTGGGCGGCCGTTTTCATCAAATTCCGGTGAAATGACGTCGTTTTTCATAAAGGTTTAGTCGCTTGTGAAAGTGTTCTGAAAACGGGCATTATCCAAAGTTAGTTGCCGGATGCAAGCATGATAAGGCCGTGGCTGCGGAAAGTTCCGGTTTACACCCTGCCGTCGCTGTGCTGCAATCTTGCCCCCAACAACAGTGAATTCGGTGACCATGCAAGCGTCGCAATTTTCAGCCCAGGTTCTGGACTGGTACGATAAATACGGGCGAAAAACTCTGCCCTGGCAAATTGACAAGACGCCCTACAAAGTATGGCTCTCAGAAGTGATGTTGCAACAAACTCAGGTTGCGACCGTTATCCCCTATTTTGAACGCTTTATGGCGCGCTTCCCGACGGTGACCGATCTCGCCAATGCGCCGCTCGACGAAGTTCTCCACTTGTGGACCGGGCTTGGCTATTACGCCCGCGCGCGCAATCTGCATAAAGCGGCACAACAAGTGGCGACCTTACACGGCGGTAAATTCCCGGAAACCTTTGAGGAAGTTGCAGCACTGCCGGGCGTCGGGCGTTCCACCGCAGGCGCGATTCTCTCGCTTTCTCTGGGTAAGCACTTTCCGATTCTCGACGGTAACGTCAAACGGGTGCTGGCGCGCTGCTATGCTGTAAGCGGCTGGCCAGGGAAAAAAGAGGTCGAGAATAAATTATGGAGTTTGAGCGAGCAGGTGACGCCCGCGGTTGGCGTGGAACGGTTTAATCAGGCGATGATGGATTTGGGTGCGATGATTTGTACGCGCTCGAAACCGAAATGTTCGCTCTGTCCGCTACAAAACGGATGTATTGCCGCCGCCAACAATAGCTGGGCGCTTTATCCGGGCAAAAAACCGAAACAGACGCTGCCGGAGCGCACCGGCTACTTTTTGCTATTACAGCACGAAGATGAAGTATTGCTGGCGCAGCGTCCGCCGAGCGGATTGTGGGGCGGTTTATACTGTTTCCCGCAGTTTGCCGACGAAGAAAGTTTGCGGCAGTGGCTGGCGCAACGGCAGATTGCTGCCGATAACCTGACGCAACTGACCGCGTTTCGGCATACCTTCAGCCATTTCCACTTAGATATTGTGCCTATGTGGCTTCCCGTGTCGTCATTCACCGGCTGCATGGATGAAGGCAATGCGCTCTGGTATAACTTAGCGCAACCGCCGTCAGTTGGCCTGGCGGCTCCCGTGGAGCGTTTGTTACAGCAGTTACGCACTGGCGCGCCGGTTTAGCGCGTGAGTCGATAAAGAGGATGATTTATGAGCAGAACGATTTTTTGTACTTTCCTGCAACGTGAAGCAGAAGGTCAGGATTTTCAGCTGTACCCCGGCGAGCTGGGAAAACGCATCTATAACGAGATCTCCAAAGAAGCCTGGGCGCAGTGGCAGCACAAGCAAACCATGCTGATTAATGAAAAGAAACTCAACATGATGAATGCCGAGCACCGCAAGCTGCTTGAGCAGGAGATGGTCAACTTCCTGTTCGAGGGTAAAGAGGTGCATATCGAGGGCTATACGCCGGAAGATAAAAAATAAAAACAGTGCCGGAGCACGCCTCCGGCAACTTGCATAAAAACAAACACAACACGCACCCGGAATGATGAAAAAATATCTCGCGCTGGCTTTGATTGCGCCGTTGCTCATCTCCTGTTCGACGACCAAAAAAGGCGATACCTATAACGAAGCCTGGGTCAAAGATACCAACGGTTTTGATATTCTGATGGGGCAATTTGCCCACAATATTGAGAACATCTGGGGCTTCAAAGAGGTGGTGATCGCTGGTCCTAAGGACTACGTGAAATACACCGATCAATATCAGACCCGCAGCCACATCAACTTCGATGACGGTACGATTACTATCGAAACCATCGCCGGGACAGAACCTGCCGCGCATTTGCGCCGGGCAATTATCAAAACGTTATTGATGGGTGACGATCCGAGTTCGGTCGATCTCTATTCCGACGTTGATGATATTACGATTTCGAAAGAACCTTTCCTTTACGGTCAGGTGGTGGACAACACCGGGCAGCCGATTCGCTGGGAAGGTCGCGCAAGCAACTTCGCGGATTATCTGCTGAAAAACCGTCTGAAGAGCCGCAGCAACGGGCTGCGTATCATCTACAGCGTCACCATTAACATGGTGCCGAACCACCTTGATAAACGTGCGCACAAATATCTCGGCATGGTCCGCCAGGCGTCACGGAAATATGGCGTTGATGAGTCGCTGATTCTGGCAATTATGCAGACCGAATCTTCCTTTAACCCGTATGCGGTCAGCCGTTCCGATGCGCTGGGATTAATGCAGGTGGTACAACATACTGCCGGGAAAGATGTGTTCCGCTCGCAGGGGAAATCCGGCACGCCGAGCCGCAGTTTCTTGTTTGATCCTGCCAGCAATATTGATACCGGCACCGCGTATCTGGCGATGCTGAACAATGTTTATCTCGGCGGAATTGATAACCCAACATCGCGGCGTTATGCCGTCATCACCGCCTATAACGGCGGCGCAGGCAGCGTGCTGCGAGTCTTTTCGAATGATAAGATTCAGGCTGCCAATATTATTAACACCATGACGCCGGGCGATGTTTATCAGACGCTGACGACCCGCCATCCCTCTGCGGAATCTCGCCGTTATCTTTATAAAGTGAATACCGCGCAAAAATCCTACCGCCGCCGATAATTCCATTAACCGCCCCTGACGATGCTCAGGGGCAAAAATGTTATCCACATCACAATTTCGTTTTGCAAATTGGGAATGTTTGCAATTATTTGCCACAGGTAACAAAAAACCAGTCCGCGAAGTTGATAGAATCCCATCATCTCGCACGGTCAAATGTGCTTTTTCAAACACTCATCCGCATCACGATGTGAGGAAATTAACATGAATCTTAAGCTGCAGCTGAAAATCCTCTCTTTTCTGCAGTTCTGTCTGTGGGGAAGTTGGCTGACGACCCTCGGCTCCTATATGTTTGTTACCCTGAAGTTTGACGGTGCTTCTATTGGCGCAGTTTATAGCTCACTGGGTATCGCAGCGGTCTTTATGCCTGCGCTGCTGGGGATTGTGGCCGACAAATGGTTAAGTGCGAAATGGGTATATGCCATTTGCCACACCATTGGCGCTATCACGCTGTTCATGGCGGCACAGGTCACGACACCGGAGGCGATGTTCCTTGTGATATTGATTAACTCGTTTGCTTATATGCCAACGCTTGGGTTAATCAACACCATCTCTTACTATCGCCTGCAAAATGCCGGGATGGATATCGTTACTGACTTCCCGCCAATCCGTATCTGGGGCACCATCGGCTTTATCATGGCAATGTGGGTGGTGAGCCTGTCTGGCTTCGAATTAAGCCACATGCAGCTGTATATTGGCGCAGCACTTTCCGCCATTCTGGTTCTGTTTACCCTGACTCTGCCGCATATTCCGGTTGCTAAACAGCAAGCGAATCAGAGCTGGACAACCCTGCTGGGCCTCGATGCATTCGCGCTGTTTAAAAACAAGCGTATGGCAATCTTCTTTATCTTCTCAATGCTGCTGGGCGCGGAACTGCAGATTACCAACATGTTCGGTAATACCTTCCTGCACAGCTTCGACAAAGATCCGATGTTTGCCAGCAGCTTTATTGTGCAGCATGCGTCAATCATCATGTCGATTTCGCAGATCTCTGAAACCCTGTTCATTCTGACCATCCCGTTCTTCTTAAGCCGCTACGGTATTAAGAACGTAATGATGATCAGTATTGTGGCGTGGATCCTGCGTTTTGCGCTGTTTGCTTACGGCGACCCGACTCCGTTCGGTACTGTACTGCTGGTACTGTCGATGATCGTTTACGGTTGCGCATTCGACTTCTTCAACATCTCTGGTTCGGTGTTTGTCGAAAAAGAAGTTAGCCCGGCAATTCGCGCCAGTGCACAAGGGATGTTCCTGATGATGACTAACGGCTTCGGCTGTATCCTCGGCGGCATCGTGAGCGGTAGAGTTGTTGAGATGTACACCCAAAACGGCATTACCGACTGGCAGACCGTATGGTTGATTTTCGCTGGTTACTCCGTGGTTCTGGCCTTCGCGTTCATGGCGATGTTCAAATATAAACACGTTCGTGTCCCGACAGGCACACAGACGGTTAGCCACTAATTACGCAAAGAAAAACGGGTCGCCAGAAGGTGACCCGTTTTTTTTATTCTTACTTCAACACATAACCGTACAACCGTTTCATGCCATCCGCATCGGTTTCGCTATAAACACCTTGCAGCTCCGGCGAAAATCCCGGCAACAAATTCACCCCTTCTTCCAGTGCAAGGAAATAACGTTGAACCGCCCCACCCCAGACTTCCCCGGGTACCACGCAAAGCACGCCAGGTGGATAAGGCAACGCCCCTTCTGCCGCAATTCGCCCTTCGGCATCACGAATCCGCACCAACTCCACGTCACCGCGAATATAAGCGCTATGCGCATCCTGGGGGTTCATCACCACTGACGGGAAACTCTGCTGGCGGAACATCGCTTTTTGTAGGTCTTTGACGTCGAAACTGACATACAGATCGTGCATCTCCTGACACAACTGGCGCAGGGTGTAGTCGCGATAGCGCACCGGATACTTGTTATAAACGCTCGGCAACACCTCAACCAGCGGCGAGTCATCCTCAATATGCTGTTCAAATTGCGCCAGCATCGCCACCAGTTGTGCCAGCTTCTCGTGGCTTTCCGCCGGAGTTAATAAAAACAGAATGGAGTTGAGATCGCACTTCTCCGGCACAATGCCGTTCTCACGCAGATAGTGCGCCAGAATCGTCGCCGGAACGCCAAAGTCGCTATATTCGCCGGTTTCGGCATCGATACCTGGTGTAGTGAGTAACAGCTTGCACGGATCAACAAAATACTGATCCGCGGCATATCCTTCAAAGCCGTGCCACTTCGCCCCCGGCTCAAAACTGAAAAAACGGCGGTCGCTGGCTAACACTGATGTCGGATAATCCTGCCACAATTTGCCATCAACAACGGGCGGGATAAACGGGCGGAACAGCTTACAGCGCGCAAGAATAGCCTTGCGCGCTTCAATCCCTATCTCAACACACTCAGCCCACAGCCGACGCCCACTCTCCCCTTCATGAATTTTGGCGTTAACATCCAGTGCAGCAAACAGCGGATAGAATGGGCTGGTAGAAGCATGGAGCATAAAGGCGTTATTCAACCGCTTATGCGGGCAAAAACGCGCCTGTCCGCGGATATGGTTATCTTTTTTATGGATCTGCGACGTCTGTGAGAATCCCGCCTGCTGTTTGTGCACCGACTGAGTCACAAAGATCCCCGGATCGTTTTCGTTAAGTTCTAACAGCAGCGGCGAGCTATCCGCCATCATCGGGATAAATTGTTCATAACCGACCCACGCGGAATCAAACAGAATGTAATCACACAGATGCCCAACGGTATCGATCACCTGACGGGCGTTATAGACAGTGCCGTCATAGGTTCCCAGCTGAATAATCGCCAGGCGATACGGGCGCGGCAGGTCGGCTTTTTCTGGCGCAACGTCGCGAATTTGCTGGCGCAGATACTCTTCATTAAAACAGTGCGCATCAATACCGCCAATGAAACCAAACGGGTTGCGTGAAGCTTCCAGATAGACCGGCGTCGCCCCCGCCTGAATCAGCGCGCCGTGATGATTCGACTTATGGTTGTTACGGTCGAAGAGCACCAGATCGCCACGCGTTAACAGCGCATTCGTCACCACTTTATTCGCTGCCGATGTGCCGTTCAGCACAAAATAGGTTTTATCGGCATGAAAGACTTTGGCTGCGAATTTCTGCGCATCTTTCGCCGATCCTTCATGAATAAGCAGATCGCCCAATTTTACGTCAGCGTTACACATATCGGCGCGAAAGACGTTCTCACCAAAGAAATCGTAAAAATGGCGTCCGGCAGGATGCTTTTTAAAAAACGCACCATGTTGATGTCCAGGGCAAGCAAAGGTGCTGTTGCCCATCTCAACGTACTGCGTCAGCGTGTCATAAAACGGTGGCAGCAAATTCTCTTCATACTGACAGGCTGCGGATTCCAGCTCCAGCCACTGCTGCTCGTTGCCGTTGATTACCGCCGTAACGCCCGCAGGTAATTCAACAGCATGTTCGGAATACAAAAACACCGGTAGATGAAAACCGGTGCGCTTAAGCAACGCAAGAATGCCACTGCGACTATCCGCAGCGGTAATGACGACTGCCGCGACGTCCGTAAAATCAGTATCTCCCAACGCCACCACGCGACGATGAGAAGAAAGTCGGGATACCAGTTCACTACTGGCGGCAATATTCATTGATTTCATAAGCGCAAACCCGTTTCGGGGAAGTAAGAATACCGGACAAGGTGGAAAACCCTGCCCCATGAGATATGGGTCAAACTGGTCACCAGCTCCGACCGCCAGACATCAGTAAAAGCAGAAACGCTCTGATTTTACTGTTGTCCTGCAGTGAGCGTGCGTTAACTTCACCGCATGAGCAGTAACATAGAAAGGGAAACGTTTCGCGCGAAACGGCGATAAGCGAGAGAATGTAAGGAGATGGCGTGCATCGGGCAAACTCCGTACAGAGAGGAGAAAATTCGCGCAATCATGGCACCTTTCGCTAAAGCGTGCAAGCCAGGACTTTGCGAACAAACAAGCCATCGACGGCACCAAACGGTCATAATAAGAAAATCAAACAATACAGTTAACAGGAACTCTTGTGGTCATCGGCCCTTTTATCAACGCTAGTGCAGTATTACTGGGTGGCGTTCTCGGCGCACTGCTCAGCCAACGCTTACCGGAACGTATCCGCGTCTCCATGACATCTATTTTTGGTCTGGCATCGCTGGGGATTGGTATTTTACTAGTGGTGAAATGTGCCAACCTTCCAGCGATGGTTTTAGCTACGCTACTTGGCGCTCTAATTGGCGAAATTTGTTTGCTGGAGAAAGGTGTCAATACAGCAGTCGCCAAAGCACAAAATCTGTTTCGTCACTCACGTAAGAAGCCAGCGCATGAATCTTTTATTCAGAATTATGTCGCGATTATTGTCCTGTTTTGCGCCAGCGGCACCGGGATCTTCGGGGCGATGAACGAAGGGATGACCGGCGATCCGAGTATTTTAATCGCCAAGTCATTTCTTGATTTCTTTACGGCGATGATCTTCGCTTGCTCGCTGGGTATTGCGGTATCGGTGATTAGTATCCCATTACTGATCATCCAGTTAACGCTGGCGTGGGCTGCCGCGCTGATATTACCGCTGACCACACCGTCGATGATGGCAGACTTCAGCGCCGTAGGCGGTTTATTGCTGCTGGCAACCGGATTACGCATCTGTGGCATTAAAATGTTCCCGGTGGTCAACATGCTTCCAGCACTCCTTCTGGCAATGCCGCTTTCCGCCGCCTGGACCGCCTGGTTTGCCTGACAATGCGTGCAATAGCGGCAAAGTGATGATAGATTGTGCAGTCTGCAGTAAATTGAAGAAATTTGATTGACGAGACGAGGCGAATCAGGTTTAATGCGCCCCGTTGCCCGGATAGCTCAGTCGGTAGAGCAGGGGATTGAAAATCCCCGTGTCCTTGGTTCGATTCCGAGTCCGGGCACCAAATTCATATCAACGGACCTCCACGGAGGTCCGTTTTTCGTTTCAGAACGCCACAATTTAAGCGTTCTGCCTCCAAATCAATTCTACCGAACTCAACCAGATTCCCCCCACATCAACCCCATTGTGTGGGTATAATTGCGGGTATACCCCAGTTCGACAGAATTTGTACCCTCTTTAACGCATTCAGAAGGCTGAACTATGGCACTGACTGACGCAAAAATCCGGGCTGCAAAGCCCACTGACAAGGCTTATAAACTCACTGACGGGGCCGGCATGTTCCTGCTGGTTCATCCTAATGGTTCCCGTTACTGGCGTCTCCGTTATCGTATTCTGGGTAAGGAGAAAACCCTGGCACTTGGTGTGTATCCGGAAGTTTCTCTCTCCGAAGCTCGTACAAAACGGGATGAGGCCCGAAAACTGATTTCGGAGGGGGTTGACCCTTGCGAACAGAAAAGAGCTAAAAAAGTAGTCCCTGATTTACAACTCTCTTTTGAACATATTGCACGACGCTGGCATGCCAGTAATAAACAATGGGCACAATCACACAGCGATAAAGTACTCAAAAGCCTCGAGACACACGTTTTCCCCTTTATCGGCAACCGGGATATCACAACACTCAGTACCCCGGACCTGCTTATCCCTGTTCGTGCTGCAGAAGCTAAACAAATTTATGAAATCGCCAGTCGTCTGCAGCAAAGAATATCTGCTGTAATGCGTTATGCCGTACAGTCTGGCATCATCAGATATAACCCGGCTCTGGATATGGCTGGTGCATTGACCACGGTAAAACGCCAGCATCGCCCTGCTCTGGATCTTTCACGCCTGCCTGAACTTCTGTCGCGTATTGACGGTTATAAAGGCCAGCCTGTCACCCGACTGGCAGTTATGCTGAATTTACTGGTTTTTATTCGTTCCAGTGAACTCAGATATGCCCGCTGGTCTGAAATTGATATTGACAATGCCATGTGGACTATTCCAGCCGAACGCGAACCTCTGCCAGGCGTAAAATTTTCATACCGGGGCTCCAAGATGCGAACACCACATCTTGTGCCACTCAGCCAACAGGCTGTAGCCATACTGGCAGAACTTCAGACATGGGCAGGTGAAAATGGTCTGATCTTTACGGGAGCACATGACCCACGTAAACCAATCAGTGAAAACACCGTAAATAAAGCCCTGAGGGTTATGGGGTATGACACAACCCAGGATGTCTGTGGTCATGGATTCCGGGCGATGGCATGTAGTGCATTAATAGAATCAGGTTTGTGGTCCCGCGATGCTGTGGAACGCCAGATGAGCCATCAGGAGCGTAATGGTGTACGTGCTGCGTATATCCATAAAGCCGAACATCTGGAAGAACGTCGACTTATGCTACAGTGGTGGGCCGATTTTCTGGATGCAAACAGAGAAAGATTTATCAGTCCATTTGAATATGCAAAGATTAATAATCCATTAAAACAATAATCCTCCCGGGAAAATGCCCGGGAACCACCCGGGGATTATTTTTTGTTAAAAAAGGCAAAACGATATTAACTGATGTATTAAATGTTTACCGGATTGCTCCCTGCAGGTGGATTATCAGAATCCGCAGTTATTCGTTATTTATATATATTCAATAAAAAGAAACATCATAAAAAATCCCGCACCCACAGGGTGATGCGGGATAACTGACGTAAGGAATGCTGCCGGGATTTGGTGGTCCCTTGTGCTGATATGAATACAGGTTCTATTCTATACAGAATCCTTTTCAGTACAAGAGACTGTATTACAGTTTGCCATATATGATTACCTGTGGTCCGGAAGAATAAGTGGCTGCGGTTTCAGACTGTCTGCCGGCACATTTTTCTCTCCGTTAAAAACCATAACGGGTTCATTATCTTCGTCTGTCAGCGGATTGAATGGCGGTATATTTTCGGTACGAATACCGGTCAGCCACTGAAAAATGCCTGCGAAATTACGGGCACTGATTTTCCTGCTGACGGACTGATGAGACGTGATGTCACTGGCGGTAATAATCAGGGGAACGCTGTAGCCCCCCTGCACATGACCATCATGATGAACAGGATTAGCACTGTCGCTGACCGACAGCCCATGGTCAGAAAAGTAAAGCATTGCAAAGTGACGGGAATGCCGGCGAAGGATACCATCAAGCTGACCGAGAAAGTTATCCAGTTTACTGATGCTGGCGAGGTAACAGGCAATCTTTCGGGGATACTGCTCCAGGTAATAATTCGGCCAGGAGTTAAGTCGGTCACACGGATTCGGATGAGAGCCAATCATGTGCAGGAAAATCACCTTCGGCGAGGATTTATCCGCCAGCGCACGTTCTGTTTCCTGTAACAACAACATGTCATCCGTTTTACGGGAAGCGAAGCTGCCTTTCTTGAGGAAAACGGTATGCTCCGCATCAGAAGCAATAACAGAGATGCGTGTGTCATGCTCTCCCAGTTTTCCCTGATTGGATATCCACCATGTGCTGTATCCTGCTTTTGCTGCCAGCGCCACCACGTTGTTGCCGGAGTCAGGGTTCTGCTCATAGTCATAAATCAGTGTCCGGCTCAGGGAAGGTACGGTACTGGCTGCTGCCGATGTATAGCCGTCAATAAATAAACCGGGAGCCGTATTCAGCCATGGTGTGGTTGGCACGGGATAGCCATATACCGACATATAATCCCTGCGCACACTCTCACCAGTAACGATAACAATCGTGTCATACAACGGTGTTCCCGGCAGGATTTTCCAGTTGTCAGCCCCGTGCTGACTCAGTTGTTTATAACGCTGCATTTCACGCAATGTGTCAGTTGTTCCCACAACAATTTCTTTAACCATCCGCAACGGCCAGCTGTTTACAGAGCATAATACGAACAGCAGCAGTGCCAGCCAGTTACGGTGACCGCGGTGGTGTGTCCGCCAGAAAATCACCATGAATACCAGAATCGCGGCACTGACCAGAAAATGATAAACAGGAATCATCCCGGTAAACTCTGCAGCCTCATCAGCCGTGGTCTGCAGCAACGCGACAATAAAACTGTTGTTGATTTTACCGTACGTCATACCCGCAGGCGCATACAGTGCACAACAGAACAGAAATAACAGCGTTGTAATGGATGTGAGGGTATTTCTGTGTGCAAGGAGAAGAAGGAGAAACAGAAGCAGCACATTTTCTGTGGCATTCTTCTCAGTGTATCCGCATGCAATTGTGATTATCACAGAAATAACAAAAAAGAATAAAAACAATAAAATCCGGGGTGTGTCGCCCGGACAAAACAGTTTTCTGATATTCATCGGAGTATATCGACAACATTATTATGAAGAGAACAGGATAATAAAAATCAGAAATTATCTGTAAAACAGATAACAGACAACCCGGTAATGACTCCAACTTATTGATAGTGTTTTATGTTCAGATAATGCCCGATGACTTTGTCATGCAGCTCCACCGATTTTGAGAACGACAGCGACTTCCGTCCCAGCCGTGCCAGGTGCTGCCTCA